>CAYOLB010000190.1:0-3782 GCA_964404675.1 uncultured Atribacterota bacterium
CCATTATCATTATCTGTATGACCTGCATATGGCAATTCAGGAAGCTTTTGGTTTTGATAATGATCATCTTTATGCTTTTTATATCGGAGGGAATAGAAAAACCGGGAAACCTATATATTGCCCTGAAATTGAAGAGCAAGAAGGCATGAATTCAGTTGAAGCAACTATTGAGGATCTTAAGCTTTTTAAAGGTCAAAAATTATTTTATCTTTTTGATTTTGGCGATATGTGGTGGTTTGATATAAAGCTTCTAAGTATTGATAAGGAGTCGCCTATGCCACCTACACCCATAATCACAGACAGCCAGGGTGAATCACCGGATCAATATTCTGACTGGGAGTAATTATTAAGGTGAACATCAAAGTTTATGGAAATATCGGTTGAAGATAAAAAAACTTTGTGAGATATTTATTTGTAAAGACCACAGCATTATTTTCCTGAATGTTGGGTAGTTCTTTTATTTAAGACTATATTGTCCAAGAAACTTTTTAGATCGTCTTCGGACTTAAATTCTTTATTATTATCCTGAAACTTTGAGAGTTCTAAAGATACTCTTTCCATCGAGCTTCTATCTGGTATTTTATCGTCCATAGAACAATTTAAGATTCAGTACGATTATTCTTATCATCGGTTTCTTTAAGAATACTATCTTTAATATATTTTTTGAATTTCCTGGCAATTTCAACTGCATTTTCTGTATATTCCAAAGACGGTTCTTCGAATTCAGGATATCTTACTTCTACTGCATAAGCACTCAACTCCGCACCAATATCTTTAAATTCCATAATAGAAGGATCCTTCTTGCTGGTTACAACAACCAGGTCCTCTATGTCATGGGTTTTTTGAAATTCAATATCAAGATAAATAATATAAGCTTTCATGTATTTCTATGCAGATTGCTGAGCATGGAAGCAGATAATATCAGTCAGTGATCTGATATTTTGAGTTCTCTTTCAGCAACTTCAAGATCCCTGTCAGCCTTTTCTATCCAGCCATTTATAATGTCATCTTTATTCTTTTTCATATATTTTCTTTCCCCTGGATAAGGCTGTTGTAACAAAAGCCTGTGGTACATTCTACCATTCTTCTACTTCTTGGGGTGTATATACAATGATATCTTTCGGGATAAGCATACCTGAGAGTGCCATGTAGACAGGTATTGAGCGCTTATATCTGGGAAGATCGGATTTCATTATTATTAAAATATCCAGATCGCTATCTTTTGAAGTTTTCCCATAAGCATAAGAACCGAATAGGATTATTTTGTCCGGGTCAACTGTTTTCACAATACGATTCTTAATATCATTTAATAAGGCTTTATCTACTTTATTAATACTTCATCCATTTTGATTAGATCTCCAAATTTAAAAATCAGGACATCTATTAAAACATATATAATGAAGCTGATAATGGCAAATAGAATAATGCATTTTTGCAGGAATTCTAAATATACCAGTTAATGATATTATCGATATGGTCCAGTCCGTGGACCCACATGAAAAAAATTATGGATTGCGAGGATAGGAGAATCAGAATCCATGAATCAGATTTAGATCAATAATTTTTATATCAATATATTATTTTTACAATCATTTTAAAAGTTCTCGCACCGGCATGGTTCGGGGAGCCAGCATACTTGTATTAATACTATAATTAATGTTTTTATTAATATATTATTTATGATCCTGATTCTCTCCACATAAAAAAAGTGGGCTGTGGTCTCTCACCCAAATTCCGGGGTAGCCTGCTCCCTAAAGGATAAGGCTTTTACTCTCAAACGGTAATTTTTAAAGCTACAATTTAAACTAATGTTTATTTATTATGGAATTTTTTTAAAAGGTTTAAACAATTATCTCTGGTTAATAAATATTTTTCAGCTTCACGTTCTAAAAAGGGAACAGTATCCTCTTTTATTTTTTTCCAATCTATAGCTTTTATATGTAAAGAAATAATATCGGTCCAGTTGCTTTGATTTATTTCAGGGCCTTTCCAGTCGGTTTGCTTTAAAGCATTGTTTAATAAGATAAAATTTGGTATTGGCCATTTTGGATTTGCCAATATCCAGATAAGATCAAATAAATCTCTTCCCTTTACATATTTCCTTGCAAGAATAGCATGAAGCTTACCTGCAAAAAGTGATGACTTATCGTAATGTAAAATATTAAGTAAAACATATTTCCTGACAAGTGTTACTTCTGTATTTGCCCCTGCTGGCGGATTTGTATCAATCTCTATTTTGACAGATATAGCTTCTTCCTGATACGGAGATAATTCAAGCTCATAAAGAAGTTTTGTGAACTTTATAAATGCGGATAAAACTGTTTTTTGTTTGCTCCTTTTTATTTTTACATTATAATTTTCCAATTCAAAACCTTTAATTATTTTACTTAATAAATCATCAAATTTTAAAACGCCCGTACCAATTTTTGAAAAATCAAGATCCTCTGAATATCTGGGAATAGAATAGAGAAATCGCAAAGATGTACCGCCAAGGAAAGCCAGGTTTAGAAACGCTTTTTCTTCTTGAAGCATTTGGAGTAAACGAGACTGGAGATATTCTCTCACAATACTCCGTTTTAATAATATATTTTTATTCTCTCCTATTATTTGCCTTATATAGTCCTTCATTTATTGCTCATGATTAATTTTTTTAATAAATAAGATGCTCGTTCAATCTTTGGTTTCTTAAATCTTTTTGAATAATAAGTTAGCAACTCTATATCTAGTTTTTCATTACTTTGCAGTCTGAGTTCCTCTATATAGGCTAAATTATCTGAATCAGGAATAAGATAAATAAGATCGAGTAAAGCTTTTTCTGGTGTGGCAATGAATACTCCAGTTCCCTTGATTATTTCCTGTTCTTTATAACCCCAGAATAATTCCTTTTTTAAATGTTTAAATATAAAATTTCCCAGTTTGGTATTTAATTCTTTTGGTCTTCCAGTGGTTACACTGGTAATCTTAGGAACATATTCAGGTATGATACCATAATACTCCAGAGCGGATTGAAGGCTTATGTATGAAGCTTTTTTTATCATATTTGCAATCAAGAAAGGATGGGGCTCTTTATTTCTATATGGCTTTGTAACTACATAAAGACCTCTTTTTATTTGTAAAATCTTACCTTCGGATACCCATCTTGACAGTTGTAGTCTTACTGGTAAGGCAGATCTATTACCTGCCATCAATAAAGAAGATTTAAAAATCGGTTCTTCTCCAATTAATTCTAGTAATTCTTTAAATTTCATAGCAATAAGTTATCATAAATGTATATTTATTGCAATATTATTTTGATATAAAATATTTAGACTTTAGAATTGTTATAAGCAGTAACCTTGGGTTAATACTCTATAATTACTATAAGTTTAAAAGTTCTCGCACCGGCATGGTCCGAGGAGCCATTTTATACAATCCACAGCAAGATTGATTAGTATCCAAAACAGCTCTCCAGGCTATCGGCTATCTCTCAATAATAGGGTATCAAATTATAACTGTGATTATAATCGTATTTATAATTAATTGTGCTAATGCTTGATAATTCTATATAATTACTTATACAGTATAAATAACACTATTTCTGAAGGATTGAACCTATAATTGTAATAAATAAGAAAAATGTTTAAGCCAATTTATAAAACCACCAATAAGATTATCAAATACATATCAGAGATTTCAGCTGCGCGAGAACTTATTATTAACGCCTCCCTTCTTCCACAGTGGGAAGTTAAATTACGTAAGGAAGCAATAGTAAAAATGGCCCATCATTCCACAAGTATTGAGGG
>CAYOLB010000191.1:0-2070 GCA_964404675.1 uncultured Atribacterota bacterium
TTTGGGGTAAGTTCGTCAGGTTTTTTATTGCTCATAATTCTAGTTATTAACATACTTCCTTTGCTTTGATTCCTTATCTTCTTTTAATAATTCCGGCAGTCTTTGTGTAAAATAGCCTATCGGATCAATTACATTGTAAAATTTACCCCTTAGGCCTTCTTTTTCTCTTTCCTTCTCTTCAATAAAAGAATCCTCTACCTTATCATGCCCCAAATATCTTATACAGTCCGATAAGAATTTATATCTCTGTTTTTCTGTGTAAGGTATCTTGTTTTCTTCAATATATTCTTCCCATTCTTTAGCCCATGTCATAATCTCATCTATAAGGCTCTTGTCAGATTCCGTCAAAATAAAATGTTTAGTTTTCTCTTTATATGGCTTCTTAAATTGAATGTATGCTTTCCTTATATCCTCAATTCCCCTGGAGTTTAAAAATTCCTTAAATTCTTCATAGCTTTGGGTTTTAAATGCTTCTGATATGTTTATCAGTATTTTATCCTTTACCCCTGTCTTGGGTTTACGGTAATACTTAGAAATGTAAAAACCACTAAGGTCCTCCGGGTAATTCTCATTAAAATAAACTAAGCAATCTTTTATAATCTCAAAGCATTTTTTAGGTTTATAGAGTCTATCTTTTTTAATCCCCATTTTGGTTAAAAGCTTTTCTATTGTTATGGGTAGATCATTATAAGTTAAATTATTGTAGAAAGAATGTAGATACTCTTTCTTATGGGTTTTCCTATCAGTTATTTCTTTAATGGGGTGTTTTAGATATTGGCGCCCTGAATTTATTACATCACATATCTGATCTCTATATACCCCGTGAAACTCAAAAAACCAGGGGTGTTTATTATCCTTTGGTACTTCCATATCATACCAGCTACCATAATATTTATAATCCACTCCATTAATTTTATGCGGGTATTCATAAACTATACAGGCCCCGGTTATTAAAGTTCTTCTGAGTTCCTTAAAATCCACATTTAAAAACTTTGCCATGTCCAAAAGATAGAATGATCCCCTTGCCTGTGTTATATAAGTATCTGATTTACTTGCCTCTTGCTGGATTAAATAAATCAATACTTTTATTACCTTATCCAGATAAGCATTAGGCTTCGGTAATCTACGATCCATTTTCCCCCAAAAGTCTATCTTTTTAACCAGGTACGTTATTCCATTTTCCCATTTTTCCATTTCCCCATATTCCAATGTATTTACTGTTCCCCTATAATCCCTTTCGCTTAACTGCGTTATATTAACCATTTTTGAAATTTTCATTATATAGTGTGGTACTAAGGATTCTGTTCCGCTTATAGGTCTAAACTGTTTACCATTAATAGGCCCCTGTAGATCAATCAGTTCTTCTTTATTATCTACAAAATAGTCTATAAGTTCCAGGGGTTTTACCTTTCTTTTTTTAGCTTCCCGGTCTATCAATTCTCTAAATTTTATTGCTTCCTTATTTTCCTTATATCCGTTTAATTTAAATAATTGAGGTTGTTTTAACCCCTGGCTATAAACCATTGAAAGCCTGGCCTTTAATTCCTTTTTTCTTATTTCTTCTTCTTTCATTTATTGCCCCCCGTTCCTATCTCTTTATATCCCCTTTCTTTTATTATCTTTCTTATAGCCTCCCTGTCTTTATCTGTTAGTTTTCCAATGGTAATACCGGCTTTTTGTAATTTCTCTAAAATTCCATTTATTACATCATTAGCTTCTTTTATGTTTTTATCTTTCGGTATCTCAATATCAATGTAATTTCCGATCATACTAATTTTATAATTACTCATTTTTACTCCTCTTGCTTTTTCAATTCTTTTAATATATCCTTATATGCAAATAGGCGATTTTTGATACAAAAGATCCCCTGTTTAAAAGTCTCGACAACTATGCTTATTGATATATTCTTTAAGCTCTTTAACATCATTTTCTAGGGCCTGTATGCGGTCCTTCTGATCCACCAGCTTATCAAGTAAATTTAATTAGTTTAATTTGCTTACCCTTAAAGTATTGTTTTAGAATTTTATCCAATAAATCTTTTTGGCTTATCCTATCCCAGTATGCTTTGGC
>CAYOLB010000192.1:0-12718 GCA_964404675.1 uncultured Atribacterota bacterium
TGTGGAGTTTGTCATACTGTGTGCCATAATGATGCTGTTAGACATGACAGCGAAAAAATTCCAGATGATGTTAGAGTGAATGTAAGTAAGACAAAAGAGTTTATGGAAGAATGTGCAAAATATTTGGGGACTGAAAAAGAAAAACAAAAATGCCTTACCAGAATGATAAAACATTTCAATAAAGAAAGAATTGTTGCAGAAAAAACCTTGGAAGAGTTAAAGAAGCTTAAGGAGTAGATTTATGGACAGAATTAGAATATTTACATGTTTAATTTATAAGAGGGAAAATAAATAGTTAGTAAGTAATAAAAATAAAAATATTACTTTAATACTTTTAACGTATGGAAGATTGTAATATACTATTAGTAATTTGTAATAATTTATTTATATAAGGTGGTTTTTTTGGAAGAACAAGAGATTATCGAAAAACTTATAGAGCTTGATGATAGGGCTTTTGAGATAAATACTGAAAGAAGAAAAAAATTAACAAGAATTTCAAACAGATATAAAGAAGAAGAGCAAAAGACTGTTAATCAATATAGAAGAAAAACAGAAGAACAAGTTAAGGCAATAACTCAGAAGATGCTTGAAGAAGGACAGAAAGAAGTTGAACAGATGGAGTTTAAAAATAAAGAGATCTTGCAAAACATGGAACAGGAGTTCGAAGAATCTGTTCAAAGTATGATAGATGAGATTATAGGTAGGATTTTTCACATCGATAGTGAGAAAAATGGATAAGATTACTATTTATGCAGCTGTTAATACCAAGATTAGGGTCTTGGAAAAGCAATTTTTAGAACGGAAAGATTATTTGAATCTTCTGGAAAAGAGATCTGTAGGGGATGCTTCTCAGTATTTAAAAGAAAATGAATATTATAGAAAATTATTAGAGAAGATTCATCCAGAAAGTGTAAGCAGGAGAGATATAGAAGATATCTTAAGACGAAATATGATTACAAATATTGATAAACTAGTGCATTATTTTCGTGATGATTATAAAATCCTCATCCGCTCACTATATATGAAATATGAAATTGAAGATTTAAAAGTTTTAGCCAGAAGTGTCTTTAATGGCAAAGACCCCAAAAGAATCGAAAAATCACTTACTTTTTTAGGAAAATACAGCCAGATTGACCCAGAGAAACTTTTTAAATCGAAGACAATTCGTGCTTTAATATTTGCTTTGAAAGGCTCAGAATTTTTTGATTTTTTAATACCTCTTGTTGATGGCAAAAGGGAAAATTTATTCAGATTTGAGATGGCTCTGGATATGGGTTATTTTAATATAGTACAAAGTCGAAAGATGAAAATTTCTTCCAGAGATAGGCAGTTACTAAAAAAATGGGAAGGCCTGGTAGCAGACCTTTATAATATACAATGGATTTATAGAGGTAAAAAATTTTACAATCTATCATCAGAAGAACTCTTGAATTATACTATTAATTTTGGGGATAAACTGAGTTTTAAGGAACGAAAAGAGATGTGTTATACTAATAGTCTTGAAGAACTTTTTAGTATTACAGCTAATTCAGTTTATGGTTTTTTATTTAAAAGTGAAGAACTATCTACAGATATATTTATGGAAAGACGAATCAATCGATTTATGTATTACAGTCTAAAGGATTTAAGCCGAAAATCGCCCTTGAGTATAATACAATCAATCGAATATGTCTGGTTACTTGAGTTTGAAGTTCGAGATGTAATTTCCATAATCGAAAGCATTAGATATGGTCTGGCTCCCGAGGAAGCTAGAAAGTATCTGGTAAAAGCGGCTTAGAACTAAGGAGAAATGCTAATGAGTGTTGAGAAAATGCAAATTATTGGCATCATTGGGAAAAAAATATTTTTAAATAAAGTTTCACGTTTAGTAATTGTAAATGGTAATATGCATATGATTAATGCTCTGTCCCGGGTAAATTCAACTGACTTTTTCTTACCCCCAACAGAGAAAAATATCGCAGCATTAGAAGAAGAACCATTTTTAAAACCTTATTCAAAGAAGAGAGATTTTACAAAAGACGAGGAAATAGTGAATTTATTGCAAGACCTTTTCGATATTAAACCTCAAATTAGGACGGAATATTTAAATCAGAATTATAATTATCATGATTTTATAAAACAATTTTCAGATATTTATGCCAAGATTCGTTCTACTGTCGATGAGGTAAAGGGAAAAAGCCGTCTGATTGAGGAAAAGAGAAATTATATTAGTAACCTTCAATATCTTTCTGTTTTTCAACATTTAGATATTGGACGCCTTATCCGTATGAAATATTTAGTATTCAGATTGATAAGGATTAGCAGGGAAAATTACGATAAGCTCAAGAAAAACTATGAAAATATTCCAGCAGTTGTATTGAAGGTGGCAGTAGAGGGAAGATATGTAATAGTGGCATCGATTACTCCAGTTACTTTGGAAGAGACTTTGGAAAAAATTTTTAGTTCATTGAATTACATGATTTTACCTATACCAGTAGAATTAAATGGAACAGTTGCAGATATGATAAAGCAGCTTAGCCAGGATATTGAAGAGGACCAGCAATATATAGATTCATTGAAAAAATCCCTGGAAGATTACCGTGAGAAATATAAAGATGAATTTAAAAAGGGATACTCAAGATTACAAATGGAAAAAAAGATTGAAGAACTCAAATCAGAAATTGCTATTGGCAATAATTTATTCTTTATGTTTGGTTTTGTTCCTATAAGTAATGTTAGTCAACTAAAAAGTGAACTAGAAAAGAATTTTGGGGACCAATTAATTATTTTGATAGATGATGTAAATAAAAAATCAAGCTCGAACATTAGTCCGCCTACGAAACTAAAAAACATGAATCTTTTCAGACCTTTCGAAACATTAGTAAAAATGTATGGCACTCCTGATTATCAGGAAAAAGATCCTACTGTTTTTTTTGGGTTAACATATATGATTCTTTTTGGGGCCATGTTTGGTGATGTAGGGCAGGGAATGATATTGCTTATGAGCGGTTTGATTTTGGAGTTGATTTTAAAAAGGAAGAGTATGGGAGGAATTTTAAGCCGGATTGGATTAAGTTCAATCTTTTTTGGCTTTCTTTATGGAAGTGTTTTTGGATCTGAAGAAATTTTGCCTGCATTAGTTATCAGGCCTATGGCAAATATCAATGAATTGCTAATCATATCAGTAATTTTTGGTATAATACTTATGTTAAGTAGCTACATATACAGCATCTTAAATCTGAGTCAGGATAAAAATGTTGCAGAAGGTTTATTTGGCAGAAATGGGTTAGTAGGACTTTCTTTTTACATACTATTGCTTTACACTATTTATCAGGTTTTTATTGCTCATCATGATATAACACCGTTACTAATTGTTATCATGATTGGTCTGCTTTTGTTAATGTTATTCAGGATACCAATATCTCAAAAATTTACAGGTCCAAATAAGCACTCCAGGGTATTTTCAATTAACGATTATATTGAAGAAGGTTTTGGTATTATCGAAACAATTCTTTCTATGCTTTCAAATACAATTTCTTTCTTAAGAGTAGGTGCATTTGCTTTGAACCATGTAGGTCTTTATATAGCTTTTCTGACATTAGCTCAAATGATGAGTACCTCATGGGGTAATTGGCTAGTGCTTATCTTAGGTAATATTATTATACTTACTTTAGAAGCTCTGATTGTTTTTATTCAAGCCCTAAGATTAGAATATTATGAATTATTTACCAAATATTACCAGGGGGATGGTATAGAATATATTCCCATAAGAATGAATAATAATACATCTTTTTAATTTTATTTTATTGTTTTTTGAACGGAGGATTATGTTATGTATACTGTATTGTTTATAGCCATGGCTATATCGGGATTGACTATAGCTATAGGGTTTTACCTGTATTTTACAAGAGAAAAGAAGAATGTAAAAAGAGTTAGAAAATTAGTAAAGGCTTCAGTAATAGCTTATATTGTATTAATAGCCGGATTTCTCTTTCTTTTAGTACCCAGTATTGCAAGGGCTCAATCTTCTATGGATTCATCATCTGGAATGGGATTTTTGGCTGCAGCCCTTTCTACTGGATTAGCCACAATAGGTGCCGGTTATGCAGTAGGTGCAGTAGGCTCTTCTGCCCTGGGGGCGGTATCGGAAGATCCGAATATTTTAGGAAAAACACTGATATTTGTAGGACTGGCAGAAGGAATTGCCATCTATGGATTAATCGTTTCTATTATGATATTGGGAAGACTGTAGAGGAAAGCAATGAAGATCTTTCTAATTAGTGACAATACACATACTTTGACTGGAATGAGGTTGTCAGGCATAGAGGGAGTAGTTGTTCACGAAAGAGACGAAGTATTGAGAGAATTGGAGAAAGTAAAAGAAGATCGGGGTATAGGGATTTTGCTTATAACTGAATTACTGGTAGAAAGAGTTCAAACAGAACTGAATAAAATGAAACTTTCCAGCAGATTGCCTATTATCGTTGAAATTCCAGACAGACACGGAACAAGACGCCCTCCTGATTTTCTCACAAGATATATTAGAGAATCTATTGGAATAAAGATTTGAGGTAATGTTTAATGTCAAACTCAATAGAAGACAAAATATCGCTTTTTACCAAAGTTATTATTGAAAGAATCGAGCTCGATTGTAAACAGAAAGAAAAAAAAGTTGCCGACTATTTTGAAAACCGGAAAGCAAAGATTATCAATGAACAAGAAGAGCAAAAGAGCAATTCAGTAGAAAAGGCAACAAAGGGAGCTGAAAGTAAAAAACAGCGATTAATTCTAAAAACTCAGTCTGACCTGCATCTGGCTGTTTTGAAAAAAAAGAGGGAGTTTACCGAAAGATTGACAGCTGAAGTAGAAAAAAGAATCAGAGATTTTATTTCTACCAAAGAATATGAAGATTTTTTAAGAAAAGCAATAAAAGAAGTTTTATCAAAGATAGCTGGAAAACAGTTCGTTATCTTAAAATTTAGCGAAAATGATATTAAGCACAGGCAGAATATGATTTTAGAAACAATCAATGCTGACAGAGATACAAAAACATATAAAATCGAGACTGACGAAAATTTGGTTGGTGGTATCTTTGCAAAAACCGGAGATAGAAGACTGGAAATTGATTTTACAATTAATACTATTTTAGAGGAAAGTGATAAGTTAATTGGAGAAGTTCTCTCCTCTCGTTTAAATAAGGAGTAATAATATGACCAGACAAGGGAATATCATATACATTAATGGACCAGTAGTTAGGGCAAATCAGATGGAAGGCTTTATGGTTCGTGAAATGGTCATGGTAGGTGAAAAAAAATTAATTGGAGAGGTTATTTCTTTGGAAAATGAGCTGGGTACCGTTCAGGTATATGAAGAAACAACAGGGCTAAAAATTGGAGAAAAAATGTATGGTACCGGCAAACCGCTTTCCTTAAAGCTTGGACCGGGAATTATTGGAAATATTTTTGATGGTATTGAAAGACCACTTTCCAGGATCTATGATTTAGGCAATCGATTTATTCCCGAAGGGATTGGATTACTCTCAATCGATGAAGAAAAATATTGGAATGTGAAGATGACCGTTAAGATTGGAGACCAGCTAGAACCCGGGGAAATTTTTGCCAATGTTCAGGAAACAAGTATGATAGTCCATCGGATAATGGTTCCTACGGGCATATTGGGTAGAGTTGAGAAAATAGTGCCGGACGGTTCTTATAAAATATCCGATACTCTACTAATTCTTTCAAACCCTGATGGTAAAAGATATGAGCTAAAGATGTATCAGGAATGGCCAATTAGACAACCCAGGCCAACCAGCAAGAGGATACCTATTAACAAATTACTGGTAACGGGTCAGCGGATTATTGATACCTTTTTCCCTTTGGCTAAAGGGGGAACAGCAGCAATTCCCGGTGGATTTGGTACTGGGAAGACAATCACCCAACACCAGTTGGCTAAATGGAGTGATGCCGATATTATTGTTTATATTGGCTGTGGAGAACGTGGCAACGAGATGACAGAGGTATTGGAAGATTTCCCAAAACTTAAAGATCCCACCACTGGAAACCCGTTGATGGACCGCACAGTTCTCATTGCCAATACTTCAAATATGCCGGTAGCTGCCAGGGAAGCTTCAATTTATACTGGCATTACAATCGCTGAATATTTCAGGGATATGGGATACAATGTGGCTGTAATGGCTGACTCAACATCAAGGTGGGCTGAAGCCTTAAGAGAAATTTCAGGTAGATTGGAAGAAATGCCTGCAGAGGAAGGATATCCTGCATATCTTGCTTCAAGGTTAGCTGCATTTTACGAGAGAGCGGGGTATTTCCAGAATTTAAATAATTCAGAAGGATCAGTTACTATTATTGGGGCTGTTTCTCCAGCTGGTGGAGATTTCTCAGAGCCTGTTACCAAATCTACCAAGAGAATTGTAGGTACTTTTTTGGCTTTGGATAGAGAACTGGCTCATTCCAGGCATTTTCCTTCCATTAACTGGTTATTATCTTACAGTAATTATATTCCCATTCTGAAAGAATGGTTTGAGGATAATGTTGCTTCAGATATGCTGGATATCCGATCTAAAATGATGGCAATACTCCAGGAAGAAAATAAATTGATGGATATTGTAAAACTGGTCGGAGAAGATGTCTTGCCAGACGACCAAAGAATCATTTTGGAGATGGCCAGACTTTTAAAGGTTGGTTATCTGCAACAAAATGCCTTTCATCCCATAGATTTATACACTGCTCTACCGGTGCAATATAGAATGCTAAAAATAGTCGAAAAACTCTATAATCGGGTTTTTGCCTGCATTAAAGAAGGTATACCTCTTTCTAAGGTGAAAAATGAGCAGCTTTTTTCTGATATTATTAGTTTGAAATATCGTGTTACAGAAGAAAAAAATAAAATATACACAAATATAATGCAAAAAATTGATAATTATTGTGACAAGATTGAAAAGATGTACAAAGAGGGTTCAGCAGAAAATGAAAATTAAATATTTGAAGTTAGAGAAAGCGGAAGGCCCCTTAATTATCATAGATAACGTTAATAACGCGGTTTATGGCGAGCTGGTAGATATACAGGTAGCTGGTAATGAACACAGGTTAGGTAAGGTTGTCCAAATTAATAAAGGCAAAGTAGTAATTCAAGTTTTTCAGGGATCATCAGGTATTTCTTTAAATGATGTAAGTGTGAGTTTTTCTGGTAAACCTATGGAAATACCAATGTCCAAAGAGATTCTGGGTAGAGTGTTTAGCGGAACAGCTAAACCCATTGACGGAGCTGGAGAAATCTATTCTACCAAAAATTATGATATTAATGGCCGACCAATGAATCCAGTGGCTCGACTTTACCCACGAAATTATATCCAGACAGGTATTTCTTCAATTGATGGACTCATGACTTTAATAAGAGGACAAAAGTTACCCATTTTTTCAGGAGATGGGCTTCCCCATAACCAGTTAGCTGCTCAAATTGTTAGACAGGCTCGTATTTCAGGGGAAGAAAGTAGTAAGTTTGTAGTTGTTTTTGCTGCAATGGGAATAAAACATGATGAAGCAGACTTTTTTCGGAACACATTTGAAGAAGCCGGTGTTATGGACAGGGTGCTTATGTTTTTGAACTTAGCAGATGATCCGGTAATGGAAAGGATTATTACACCAAGATGTGCCCTTACTGCTGCTGAATATCTGGCTTTTGAGCATGATATGCACGTCCTATTAATTATGACTGATATTACCAGCTATTGTGAGGCATTGAGAGAGATTTCTTCAGCCAGAGAAGAGGTACCCTCCAGGAAAGGATATCCAGGCTATCTTTATTCGGATTTAGCTAGCCTCTACGAAAGAGCAGGCATGTTAAAAGATGCAAAAGGAAGTATTACTCAGATTGCAATTCTAACAATGCCCAATGATGATATTACCCATCCGGTACCGGACTTGACTGGGTATATCACAGAAGGACAAATTGTATTAAATAGATCATTATATCAAATGGGAATTTATCCACCCATCAATATTCTACCTTCCTTATCAAGGCTTATGAAGGATGGAATAGGAAAAGATTATACTCGGGAAGATCATCCTGATGTTGCAAATCAGGTATTTTCCTCTTATTCCAGGGTTCAAGAGGTGAGATCTCTGGCTCAGATTATTGGTGAAGATGAGTTATCTGAAGTTGATCAGAAATATATGGAATTTGGACAACAATTTGAAGAACAATTTGCCCAGCAGGATTTCGAAGAATATCGGGATATTAATCAGACATTAGAACTTATGTGGAAATTACTAAGAATTTTACCTGAACAGGAGCTTACCAGGGTTAATTCATCCCTGATGGAAAAATATCTCAGGAAGTGATTATCAATGCAAGAAAATGTTGCCTCGACCAAAGCCAATCTAATTGCAGCCCAGTCAGCCCTTGATTTTTCAAAAAAGGGTTTTGAATTGTTGGACAAGAAGAGAAATGTACTCATAAAAAACTTAATGGATTTTATGGATCGGGCAAAAACAATTCAGCAGGAGATGCGGGGAATATTTAAAGAGGCTTATGAAGCACTTACAGTGGCTAATATTACACTGGGAATTAATGAAGTAAATGAAGTAGCCAGATCGATTCCTTTGTCTACAGAAGTCAATATTCTTACTTATAGTGTCATGGGAGTAGAGATACCTCAAATAAAATTTGAAAAACAGGAGATTATTCCCTATTACAGCTTTTACCATACCAATACTGCTCTTGATGTAGCACTGCAAAAATTTCAACAAATCAAGTACCTGCTTTATGAACTTGCTGAGATAGAGGATTCAGTCTATAAATTAGCTATTGAGATAAAAAGGACTCAAAAAAGAACCAATGCCCTGAAAAATATCCAGATACCCAAATATGAAGATCTAGTAAAATCGATTTCTGAAGTGTTGGAAGAAAAAGAAAGAGAAGATTTCTTCCGACTTAAAGTCTTAAAAAGAAAAAAATATCAATAAAGTTTTTACCATCCTAAAAGATATTAATTATAGACCTCATTCTCGACAACAACAAATCAAGAGTCATTTAAGAAAAGGAAATATTATGCGGGATAAAAGATTTGTAAGGATTCATCGGGGAGGGCTACTGACAAATGGGCAGCACCATAAATTAATAGATTGGGCACGAAAATGTTCGAAGCATGTCTTATCGCTTTTTAATAATAATATTGATAAAAGGTTGATTGTTGCATTGGACATTGCTCAGGAATGGACAGAGGACAAAGTCACTGTAGCTGAAGCCAAAAAAGCTTCTGTAGATGCTCATGCTGTAGCCCGACAATCTACTGACCCCGTTGTAAGGGCGATAGCCCGTTCTATCGGACATGCTGTGGCAACTGCTCATATGGCTGACCATTCTGTAGGGGCGGCATTATATGCCAGAAGAGCCATTAAATATGCAGGAAAATCTGTGTTAGCTGAACGACAATGGCAAATAGAACAATTATCACCCGAAATAAAAGAAATTGCCCTTAATTTGATTGAAGAGAAAGAGAAGCATTTTAGAATATAAAAAATCATTATCCAAAATCAGGATAAATATAATTTAATGTTATTTGAAATTGGTTTATAATAAATATCCATTTACATATTGATGATAATTTCATTTTGATTAATCACATCTTTAAAAAAAGGAAAATTCTTGACAAATGACAAAGTTACTAGTAAACTACTAGATTAGTAATTTACTAAATATTTTTATCAAAAAATTTGGAGGAAATTTATGAAAATACCTACTGAACTAAAACACAAGCCAGTTATTGTCTCAGAAGAATATGACAAGATTGACGGCAGAATGGCTAATAATTCCGATGCTAAAGGGTTATCTTTAGGGCTTGCCCAATGGAATGACCGGGGGAATCTAGAAATATCTGCTAAAATATGGCGGCATACAGGAGAAAAATGGTCCAGGCAATCAGAAGAGATGCCTTTACATCGGGTTCTTGATTTAGCTATTCTTATTTGTAAAACAAGAAAAATTTTTCTGGAAAGATATCATAAAAGTGAAAAGAGTTACCCTGATTATCCGGCACTGGACAGAATTGGCTTACAGGGTGGTGCCATGAATGTAGCAGTATCCATCGATAATGAGCAAATTGATACTGATATAAACCTGTTTGATGATTGTTTGCATAAAGATGATGAGATAATCAGCGAAAGATTAAATGTATTATATGACCTATTGAAGGAAATCAAGGAAACATAATTTAAAACGAAAAGCAAGGTATTATTTTTTCTTTTTGCTGTTCCTGCTAATCTGCCATTTTTATGCTTCCTGCAAAAATAAACATAAGGTTCTTTTTAGTATATTGATTTCTATCCAAGCATGCTTAATAAAATTATGATAAAAATAAAATAGAAAAAGTGCTTCTTAGATTTATCGTTATAATTTATGCAAAAAGAATTGATAATAAAGCAATATTGTTCTATTATTTATTAATATTTATACACATTTTAAGTGAGTGAAAAGGAGAAGGTAATGTCATTAATCAAGAGCGAAGAGTTATTTTCAAAGTTGGCTGAACAGAGTAAAGCTTCATCGATTAGAGAGATTCTAAAAATTATTCAAAGTTCCGATGTAATATCATTAGCCGGAGGAATGCCTGATCCAAGAACATTTCCTGTTGAGGAAATAAAAGAGATATGTAAACAAATATTAAATAGAGATAGTGCCCGTGCATTACAATATAGCAGCACAGAAGGCTTATTGAAATTAAGAGAATTTTTATTTCAGTGGTTGCAAATGGATAATGAAAAATACACCACAGATAATATTATTATAACTTCCGGTTCACAGCAGGGGTTGGATTTGGTAAGCAAGGCCTTATTGGACCCAGGGGATATTGTTATTGTAGAACTGCCTAGTTATTTGGCAGCTCTGAATGTTTTTAGAAGTTATGGAGCAGAAATGATTGGAATTCCAATGGATAACGAGGGCATGCAGATGGAATATTTAGAAGACATGCTAGAAAAGATTTTAAACAAAGGGAAAAAGGTCAAATTTGTATATACAATTTCTAATTTCCAGAATCCTGCCGGGATTACCATGTCCTTACCTCGCAGAAAGAAAATCCTTGAAATTGCCCAAAAGTATAACTTTTTTATCTTAGAAGATAATCCTTATGACAAAATCCGATTTGAAGAGGAGCCAATTCCTTCAATTTTTGCTTTGGATTATGAAGAAAGGGTTGTAAATCTGGGAACTTTTTCCAAAATATTATGCCCTGGCTTAAGGTTAGCCTGGGTTTCTGGTAATGAACAAATTATTGAAAAAATTGCTATTCTAAAACAGGCTACGGATCTGTGTACCCCTATTTTTAACCAAATGATTGCCTCTGAATACTGTGAACAAGGCTATATTGATAAAAATATCGAGTCAAATGTCTCCATCTATCAAGAAAAGCGAGACATTATGCTGCAATCTTTAGAAAAATATTTTCCAGAGGAGGCCTCCTGGACTAGACCGAATGGTGGATTCTTTGTCTTTGTGACTTTGCCTGAGTATATTGATACAGATGTAATGCTTTCTGATGCTATTAAAGAAAAGGTAGCCTATGTAAGCGGGTCATCATTTTATGCAGATGGTAAAGGTAAGAATACCTTGAGGCTATCATTCTGCTATCCCAGCAATGAGGATATTAAGGAAGGGGTCAAAAGATTAGGTAAGGTAATTTCCAAAAAGATAAGAAAATAGATATTTGTTCAAGAAAATTAGTTTTTTGTTTTTTTCTAATACTTTGGAGATAGCACTAAAAAAGAGGGAACAAACATTTATTTATTGAACTAAAAGGGGTTTTAATGACAAAAAAAATAAGCGATTATCAACATATTGTCTGGGATTGGAACGGAACATTAATCAATGACACCTGGTTAGTTGTAGAAATTGTCAATAAAATGTTAGCAAGACGCAACTTGCAAAAGGTTAACAAAGAAATACATAGAGGCCTTTTTGATTTTCCAGTAATGAAGTATTATTCAAGCATTGGGTTTGATTTTTCTAAGGAACCATTTGAGAAGCTTACTGATGAATTTATTTCTGAATATTATGACCGTTTTAATGAGTGTCAATTATTTGATGAGGCAGAGAAAGTATTAAGACAAATTAAGGAAAAAGGAATATTGCAATCGGTATTATCTGCTTCTCAGCAGGATTTGCTGAAAGCAAAACTCAAACAATATGGTATCGATAAATATTTTTATAATATCATAGGCTTGGAAAATCACTATGCTGAGAGTAAAATAGAGAAAGGAAAAGCTTGGATGGCTAAGTTGAATTTACAACCACAAGAAGTACTTTTAATTGGAGATACAATCCATGATTACGATGTTGCAAGATACATTGGTTGTGATTGTCTGCTTGTAGCAGATGGACATCATAGTTATGAGCGGCTTGCCAGCAAGGGTGTCGAGGTTATAAAAACCTTAAAAGAGATAAAGTTAAAATTATGATTTACAGATATTTACAGATAATAATGCTCTCTATAAGTATTGTCAAAAATTGAAGTAAAATATCGTATTAAATAAGTAAAAAAATATATACATATAATCCAACAATTAACCCAGGTAGAACAATAGATAAGAGGACCATATGATTCATGTTATAAAGAGAACTAAAGATGAGTTTATAGTAAAACTGGAAGGGAAAAAGTACAACGTAATCTTAGATGATAAATATTGGCAGGAATTAACTGGAGGTAAAATATCGAAAGAAG
>CAYOLB010000193.1:0-1566 GCA_964404675.1 uncultured Atribacterota bacterium
AATAAGCAGGCTAGAGATGATAAATACAGTATACCTGAACAAATTAATATATTGGAAAATATATGTAAGAGAAATAACTGGGATTACGATCTTTACAAAGATCTTGGAATTTCCGGTGAAACAATTAAAGAAAGACCACAACTAAAGGAGCTGCTTAAGGGATGCAGCAATGGCATATACAGAAGAGTGCTCGTAGTTGACCAGGATAGATTGTCCAGGAACATAAAAGACCTTCAGGTATTAAAAGAAGTGCTTAAATACAATAACGTAAAGCTCATGCTTCAAAATACTGTATTGGACCTTAACAATAAAGATGATGATTTTATGTCTGATATCCAGGGGATTTTCAGTAAGAGGGAACTAAAAGTTATTGCTGAACGATCAGCCAGAGGAAGGTATCAGAAAGCTAAGCAGGGTAAGTTTCCCTCTGGTGGAAATAGCTTGCCCTATGGATACAAATTGGATAATGAAGATAAATTAGTTATAGACGAAGAGGAAGCCAGAGTTGTAAGACAAATATTTGATTTAATTGCAAATCATGGCTGGTCATGTTACAAGGTACCGGATGTTTTAAATGCTCAAGGGATTCCAACTAGACTTAAAAAACTTGGGAGAGTTTTGAGATCTAAAAAATATAATAGAATATATGAAAATAAATGGACAAGAAATAATGTAAAGAGTATTGTTTCAAATAATCTTTATTATAAAGATGAGTACATCTATGCGCAGAACAGTAAGTTTGATTTTGTAAAACCGGTTATTATTAAGAAAGAAAAGATAATCTCCAAAAGAATATTCCTTAAGGCAAAAAAGCAACTAATAGCTAATAGAAGTGATTATAATAACAGAGTAAAAGCAATGTATATTCTAACTGGAAGATTGTTTTGTCATAAATGCAGATATCCTTATTGTGGAGGCAGATATCCTACAAAGAAAGGTGTTGTTTTTTACTATTATGATCTGGGTAAAAAGAAAGAAGTAACAGATAAACCATGTAACAGCGCAGCAGTTAGAAAAGAATTGATAGAGGATATAATTAAAAATGATATAAAATATTTTCTCTTAAACCCGGATAATATCAAGAAGTACGTATTAAATAAAAACAAAAAAAATTTAAATAATGACTTTAAAGCTATTGAATTTGAAAATAAAAAAGATAAAATCGACAAAGATATTGATAGACTCTTGGAGTTATATTTAAATGAGGATATCCCTGAGTCAATTAGGAAAAAGGATATTGCTGGGAAATTGAAGAAAAAAGAAAGAGAACTAAAAATAATTGATAACGCAATATTAGAATTTAAGAATAAAGAAAAATTGGAGAAACTCAGAGAGAAGAGAATAAATAGTTTAAAGAACCTTTTAGGTAGTATAAAATTAGGTATAAGCAAGTTAGATGATATTGATTGGAAGAAAATAATATCAAAATTGATAGATAGAATAGAAATTGATTCTGAAGGTAAGATGACAAAAACTACTAAGCTGGATATTTATATAAATTATAATTTTAATAGCTTAGTAGCAGGAAATATCGGAGAAATTACCCCGCGCTGGGCGAATGGCGGA
>CAYOLB010000194.1:0-8257 GCA_964404675.1 uncultured Atribacterota bacterium
TCCCCATGTATAATTACACGCTGTGCAACTAAAGTCTTGGAATCAAAACCGCCAACCCTGGCAAATCTTATAAAGCCATTTTTATCGATAGATTTTACCAGAAACCCTATCTGATCCATATGAGCAGCCAACATTACCTTTTTTTTCGCTTTTTGGCCATTTGAGGATTTTTTTAAGGCAATTATATTTCCCATGCAATCTGTTTCAACATTATCACACAAACCTTGTAATTCATCTTTAATAACCTTTGTCACAAGACTCTCATAACCCGATATACCTGGGGTTTCACATAATTTCTTTAATAATTCCATTATAACTTTCCTTTCTTAACTTTAAATGAATATATAATACATCCGGACTCTATTTAAATTATTAACAGGCATGGTCGCCTGATTATTATTCACCTATATTTTTTGGCGAAAAGCCTCTCGCAACTTTTTCAAAGCCTGTTTCGGATCTTCTACAAAAATTTTTGAACCACTCAGAATATCCACGAAACCCAATTCATTCCTGTAACGAGGGACAATGTGTCTATGCAAATGCTTGATACTTGCTCCAGAACTTTCTCCAAGATTATAACCTATATTATAACCATGGCAACGGTAAAGCTTTCTTAATACCTTGATGGATAAAACAGTTAATCGATGCATTTCAGATACCTCATCAAGGGTTAACTCCTCAATGCTCTCAATATGTCTATTGGGGAAAATCATTAAATGACCAGGATTGTATGGATAAAGATTAAGAGCTACTGTCATTAAGTCTGTACTAAGAATTGCAGAATCAACTACCCTTTTATCGTGTGCGATAATAGCACATAGAATACAGTCCACCTGTGGTCGATTACCCCTTACATACTCAACCTTAGAAGGTATAAAAAGATGTCGTTTCATCAGTTGCAGCCCCACTTCTTATTTTAAATTCTAAATAATTTTTCACAATCAATCATTAATAACAATTGAATTGTCTTTAAGAATCGGAACAATTTGAGAAATGCCTTGTTGGGCACAAAAAATTATGTCCTCTTTATATCCCATCTCAATAAGGTGCTTACCCCAAACACTTTTTTCCATCATAGTAATTAAATTACTGCCAAATTTGCTATAGATAATAGATGACAACAGTGAATCATCAGATTGATAGTCATTTTTTGCTGATTGCTTGCTACATAAAGACTTTATCTTACCGGCACAAACGGTATCTTCTAAAGATACCTTGCCTCTGTCGCCTGAGCAAACAAGTACTACTTTGCCGGGATAGGTCAGACAATATTCTGCAACTGCCTGGCAATTTAAAAAACAGCCGATAATAATATTTTTTGCCCTTTTAGCCAACTCGATTGTTCTTACACCATTAGTAGTGGTCAGGAGAATTATTTTCCTTCCAACCAGGGAATTATTATATTCCAATGGGGAGTTCCCAAGGTCAAAACCTGCAAGCTTTTCCCCATTTCTTTCCCCACACAACAGTACTTTATCAGCAGGAAAATCATTTGCTCTAGCTCTTGCCAGTTCAGGATTATAAACAGGAATAATCCTATCTGCCCCTGAATTAAGTGCAGTTGTAATAGTGCTGCTAGCACGCAATACATCAATTACCACAACCAGGCAATCTGAAATTTCTTTATTCTTTAATTCTTCCGGTAATAATACGATATCCAGTTGGTTCACAAAAATATCCTTCATGTGAAAATACTGGCTTGCCCTGTCATATCTTTCTATGCACCATATTTCTTCAATTTAAGGGCATTAGCAAGCATTAATTGCATAGCTTCCACGGCAGGAAAACGTCCCAATCCACCTTTGACAAATTCATTTTCACTAAAATGTTTCACATCATCAACACGCATATAATGTGAATAGAGCAGGAAAGGATTGGGATGCCAGCTATGTGCTGCTAACGCCGCAGGCGTTGAGTGATCTCCTGTGATTGCTATTACATCAGGATTCAACTCTAACATCTGTGGAATGCAGCCATCCAATTCCTCGATAATTTTCACTTTCGCCTCATAGTTCCCATCTTCGCCATAACTATCAGTCTTTTTAATATGCAAATAAAAGAAATCGTATTGCTGGTAATTGTCTTTCAAGCTATTAAACTCATCAGAAATAGTTTCGCCGGCATTAAGAACATCCATTCCAACCAACTTTGCTAACCCACGGTACATGGGATAGGTAGCTATAGCAGCTGGCTTCAATTTAAATAATTCATGCATACAGGGTAATCCAGGGTGTTTTGCAATCCCCCTTAATAGGACAGCATTAGCAGGATGTTGTTCTTTAAGTGCTTCCAATGCTTTATCAATAAATTTATTTACAATCTGTGCACTTTCTTTACTTTCTGGCCGAAGGGCCTCGGCATATTTTATTTTTTTACCGGTAACCTGAGGGTCTGCATCTGATATGCCGTCAACTAATCCTTTTCCACGGAAGACAACTACAAAACGATGTTCCTTTCCTGGTTTTATGATTACTTTTATACCATCTATTTCTGTAATCTTTTCTTGCAATAATTTACATATTTTCTGGTTTGTTTCAGTTGCTATCCTGCCTGCTCTACGGTCTGTAATTATTCCATTATTATCAATTGTGGCGAAATTTCCACGGCAGGCTAGATCATCTTTGGTTAACTCAATGTCAATTCCTAGTGCCTCCAAGACACCTCGACCTATTTGACATTCAATAGGGTCATATCCAAATAAAGAAACATGTGCTGGGCCACTTCCAGGAGTAATACCTCGGGCAATGGGATCAGTTAAGCCACAGACAGAGCGCTCAGCCAGCTTATCCAAATTAGGAGTATTGGCATATTCCAAAGCAGTTTTCCCTTCTTTAGAAGGCAAATCCCCAACTCCGTCTGCCACTAATAAGACAATCTTAGAATCTGTTGAAATTGATAATTCCTTAATAAGCTCTCGCGAAATCATTTTTATCTCCTTTCTGTTATGTTGCTAAAGGCAGCATTTGTTTTAATCTTTCTTTTAAAAAAGTATTCCTTTTCACTGTTTTATTATTTTTGATGGCAATCCATAATGCCTTGTTTGTCCCTACAATAACAACCATTTTCCGAGCTCTGGTAATAGCAGTATACAACAAATTTCTCTGCAGCAAAAGAAAATGTTGAGTCAACATAGGAATAACTACTACAGGATATTCGCTGCCCTGGCTTTTATGAACGGTAATGGCATAAGCCAGCACCAGTTCATTTAACTCAGAAAAATCATACTCAACTAAACGGGTATAAAAAAGAACTCTGATTACTTGTTCCTCGGTATCAATCTCTTTGATATTGCCTATATCCCCATTAAATACTTCCTTATCATAGTTATTCCTGATTTGCATGACCTTATCATTTATCTTATACTGCTGATGACCATATTTCAAAGTTTTTCCATCTGGATTCAAAGCCTCTCTCATCAACTGATTAAGATTGTCTGCCCCAATAGCTCCTTTATACATTGGAGTTAGTATTTGTATATCCCGCAAGGGACTAAAGTGGTAACTGTGAGGTAGACGGGAAATACATAAATTTATAATTTTCTGGGCCGCTTTCTCAGGATCTTCTTCCTTTAGAAAATAAAAATCCCTTTCCTGTTTTCCTTTCAGAATTGGATATTTACCCTGATTTACCAAATGAGCATTCACCACAATCAGGCTTTTCTCTTTTTGCCTAAAGATATGCATTAAACGAATAACAGGGATAACCTCAGAATCAATCATATCTTTCAATAAATTACCAGGTCCTACTGAAGGCAACTGGTCTATATCCCCAATTAAGATTAAAAAAGTGTTTTCAGTAACTGCTTTTAATAAATTATTCATTAAAAGTATATCTATCATAGAAACTTCATCCAGGATAATTACATCTGCCCTAATCGGGTTTTTTTCATCCTTGGTAAATCCCTTTTCTCTGGGATTATAAGCTAGTAATCGATGGATAGTTTTAGCGATTCTCTGAGTAGCCTCACTTAATTTTTTAGCTGCCCTGCCAGTTGGTGCTGCCAATACTATTTTAAGACCAAGGTCTTCAAACAGTTCAATCAATCCAATGGTAGTGGTAGTTTTACCAGTACCAGGACCACCCGTTAGAATTAAGACACGATGCAGAAGTACCTCTTTAATGGCTCTTTTTTGCTCTGTAGCAAATTGAATATGATACTTTTTTTCCAGCTCTCTTATCTTGGCATCAATATCAATCTGGGTTAATTGCTGGGGAAATCTTATTAAAGCTGAAATTTTTTTGCTTACCTCTTTTTCTGCATTGAAATATAGTGGCAACCAAACCTGTTTATCCTGAATAATTATTTCTTTTCGGTCATTCAAAACGGTACATTCCTGCTCTACCTGTTCTGGTGTTGTTCCCAATAATTCTGCAGTCATTTTAGTAATCTCACTGTAATAGACAAAACAATGGCCATGAGAGGCATTTTCATTCAAGCAAAATTTAATACCAGCCCTAATCCGGAATGGTGAATCTTTTTCTATTCCTAAATTCTGGGCAACTCTATCTGCAATTTTAAAGCCAATCCCAAAAATATCATCCACTAAACAATAGGGGTTATCTTTTAATCTTTCAATTGCCTTGGAACCATATTGTTTAAATATTTTTACCGCATAACCAGTAGTAATATTGTAAGATTGCAAGAATAACATAACCCGTTTAATTTCTTTTTGTTCTTTCCAGGATTTTTTGATAAGTTCTATTCTTTTTTTTGCTATTCCTTCTACTTCATTCAGTCTTTCAGGATATTCTTCAATAACTTCCAGGGTTTTTTCTCCGAATTGCTCGACAATCCTCTTTGCTGTTGCAGGACCTACCCCCTTAATCAGCCCTGAACCGAGGTAACGTCTTACACCATCTAGGGTAGTAGGCAGAATAATCTGGTAATCATCAAAATTAAACTGCCATCCATAACGGGCATCCAGATTCCACTTCCCTTTAAACTGATAGGTCTCCCCGATACTTATGGCAGCCATTTTACCGACTATAGTTGTCTCTTTCTTTTCAGGTTCTGTTTGTTCAATACGGGCAATAACAAAACCATTCTCTTCATTGTGATATACTAATTTTTTAATTGTTCCTTTAATATAAAGAATATCTTCCATCAACACCTCAAGCAAAAAATATACTTTATTTATACTTTATATCCTATTCCTGAAATCTCATTTTTATTGTTTTATAATTACTATTATGCTAATGTTTTGACCCATACCTTGCGGCTTCTTGGACCATCGAACTCGCAAAAATAAATCGCCTGCCAGGTTCCTAATTTTAACTTGCCATTCTCAATAATTACTGTAACCGAAGACCCTGTTAAACTTGCCTTGATATGACCAGCAGAATTACCTTCCAGGTGACTGTAATTGTCATCAAAGGGTATTACTTTATTCAGTTCCTTTAATATGTCAGCCTGGACACCGGGATCGGCATTTTCATTAATAGTAATGCCAGCAGTCGTATGAGGAATAAAGACACAACATAATCCCTCTTGTTGTTTGCTTTGTTGGACTACCTTCTGCACTTCAGAGGTGATATCCAGCATCTCTGTTTTATCATGAGTTGGAATAGATAACATTTTTAACATACCTTTCTCCTTTGATAACCATTTGCTTTATATCTACGTTTTTTTCTTTTATTCAAATATTCAGAGATAACATTTTAGCTTTTCATATTATCACATTTTATAGCCTATTCAAAGATATTACAAATACTAGAAGCATTTTTTAGGTAAAGTTAAATATCTTCTTGACTGACTTATATTTTTTGATATAATACTAACTATTAATAATAGCTACTAATAATATTAATATTTTAGGAGGTTCTATGAAAAAATACTTCACTATCTTAACAAGTTTATTAATTGTTCTTTGCCTTGCAGTAAATATTGCTGCCTCAGATTACTTAGCACAAGCAGATGCAATTTATGAGAAAGATAATTTAGAAAGTGTCATTGAATCAATGCCACTTTACAGAAAGGCTGTAGAAGAAAGCCCTGATAGTTATGAAGCAAATTGGAAAATGGCCAGAGCCTTGCGAGAATATGCCGATCTTTCTATGCAAGCTGATGTTGAGGATTGGGATGAAATTTGTAAGGAATATGGCAAAGAAGGATTAAAATACGCTGAGATTGCCCAGGATTTAGAACCAGACAAAGTTGAAGGTCATTATTTTTATGGTTTATGTGCAGGAACTTATTCTGATGGCATCAGTATTCTGAAAGCTGTCCGTGAAGGTCTAAAGAAAAAGACTGAACGGGCATTTGAAGAGGCATATGAGATTGACAAGATGTATGATGATGCCGGACCAATACTTGCACTAGGCAGAATGTGGCATCAACTGCCTAAGCTTTTTAGAAAAACAAAAACATCTGAAAAATATTTTGAGGAATACTACCAGTATTTCCCGAATAACCCCCAGGGATTGGTCTATTATGCTGAATTATTAATCACCCGTGATAAAGACGACCAGGCAAAAGAGTTATTAGAAGAAGCAGCCCAAAGTGGCCATCCTTATTTCAGTAAAAAAGCAAAAGAGTTATTAGAAGATAAATTCTCATAAAATATATTTAATTAATGAAATAGACCAAAATAATTATTAGTTTTAAATAAATTATCTTGGTCTATTTCATTTATTTCCATCATGTTTTAACACCTTTTCCTGCTGAGCCCATCTTCTTAATTCAATTAAACTTAAAAATGCCCCGATAAGAATATTGATATAGAAAGTAAATAATCTCCACCCACCAACATATATACCTAAAAGATGTTCTGGGACAAAGAAGGAAAATAAAGATACAAATCCCAGTTCAGCTGCTCCGCTGCCACCAGGTGTAGGCAAAAAAGGTAAAACAAAAAAAATCAACACCTGAATAATGACAACCAAAAGAAAGTCTAATTCAATTCCCATTGCCAATAAAAGCAATGGTGCAATCAAAAAAAACAAGAACCAGTAAATTGCAGTATATAAAAAAGTCAAAAACATCTCTTTCGGATGCTGCAATAGAAGCTGAAAACTTTTATTGAATTGTAATACTTGTCCCATTAACCATTCAAATCTTTTTTCTATATCAGGCTTACTGAGGTATTTCTCTAAAAACGAGATATCCCTAAACCATTTAAAAATTGTTCTAATCTTCTGGGGATTCTTGACTATCAAGACAAATATAAAAACTGATAATAGAGAAAAAAACATTGCTGCAATTAATAGAAACCAGGATAGTAATTCATATTCTTCTAATGAAGCCCTGAAATAAAAAAATAAGAAAGGGGTAATTATAAAAAAAATAATGGATTTTATAATTGGCCTAACTGTCGCTATCATAGTGGCTTTACCTATTGACATACCATTTTTGGTAAATAAGGCTATCTGTCCTGGAATGCCTCCCGAGAAATAAGGAGTAATTCCTCCTAAAAAATAACTAATGTAAAATATTTTTACTGACTCCCAAAATCCTATCTTTTCATCAATTGCACTAGCAACCATTTGTATTCTCAGGCCTTCTACCAAAAATGCGAGAAAAATAATACTTGCAGCTAAAAAAATATATTCTGTATCCATGTGCTGAAAACTTTTCATAGTATTTTTATCAATGGTAAGTAAAAAAACTATGATAAATACCAACACTCCAATACTTAGCGAAATAATCAAACCTCTGATCATTTTTTTTCTGCTGAAAATATTTTTATCCAATATTGTCTCCAAAAATTCTGGAAAATCTAATATTTTTTTCTGTAACGCTTCCCTACTAAAAACAAATAAGATACAATTAATTAATACTTATAATGCTAAGTAGGGAAGTAAAACTAGATTAATTACTATACTATATTATTACGAAAGTTAAAAGTGAAAAAATGTTTCAATTTTTAAAAAATCGTAATTTTATATTGCCTTTAGCCTTTATCTTGGGGCTTGCTTTTCCAAATTTGGCTCAATATACCAAATCATTTACTATCCCGGCACTTGCTTTAGTAATGACTATTTCGCTCGCAGATATCTCAACTAATAGTATGTTGGAATGGAAAAAAATATCCAAACCTATGATGCTTGGCATTCTTTTAAATTATATACTACTAGGAACAGTTATACTAGTTTTAACTTTCTTATTGATTCCAGAAAAATCATTACAGACAGGTATGATTCTGGTTGCTGCCTCCCCTCCAGGAGTAGCAATTATGCCTTTTTCAGCTATACTCTCAGGCAATATGGTATTTTCACTATTCGCAACTTTTGGAGCATATTTAGCAGCAATAATAATCAC
>CAYOLB010000195.1:0-1628 GCA_964404675.1 uncultured Atribacterota bacterium
TGGAGATGCGCACAAAAAAAGACAAAAAAGAGGCACGAAACGGAGGCATGCTCTGAAATGATTTATTTGAGAGCATGAAAGCGAGATGACGAAAGAGCAAAAACAGGATTGTATTTTTTCTGTTTATACTATAAGTTAATATACCTATCAAAATCGAAACTACCTATTTCATCCCCTTTATAAATTCCCATTAAATAAAGCTTAGTTTTTAAACAATGATAAAATATATCTCTTGCAATAATTATATGAAAAGGTCCTTTTTTATTTCTATACATAAACGATTTTTCTTCTCTATCCCAGTCAACATCACCATGTACTAGATTTGAACGATACTTATAAAAATCTTTACACCATGCCTTCAGCATGCTTGTTTTCTTCCCTATCATTGTTGTTATTATTTGTTCAAAAGAAGATCTAATCGCTTCAGAAGGCAAATTCAGTAGTGCTTCAAATGCTGCGGCAATAAGTATAATTTTTGTATTAGAAAATGGTTCCATAGCAGTAAGGTTTATAAAAGCTTTATTATAAAGAAGAATTGATATAACAATTCTTTGTTTTTCTTTCCTTAATTCATCGTCTTCATCATCAGCAAGGCAACAAATTAACCCTCTATAAAGGGTACTATTTAATATGGCAGGCAACTCATCCTTAAATTTTAATGCATATTTAGTTTCCCAACGCTGATACTCTTTGGGAAAATCTCTGAAAAAAACTTTATCGATGAGATCTAAAGGAAATAAAGCATATTTATTAAGACGAATTAGATCTGTCTTATCTTTATTGTTTTTATGTATAGTAAATAATACCTTGTTAAAAAATATTTCATCTATTGCAGGATTATCTTTTGCCAAAAAAGCAATACATTCTAATTCATAAATAAATTTTCTAAAATCAAGAGTTGATACTGCAAAAACTGGATCTTTAATCTTTTCACCATTTACCAATACATTGTCTAGGGCAGGAATTATTTTTGAAAGTCTAGAATATTTTTTTGATAATATACTTACTGGTCCTATGTGACCATATTTTAATTTATATGAAACATCTAAATTTATTAATGGAAAGAAAATAAAAGCTTCCTCAGGGTTTCTTCTCATCAATGCATTTCTCCTTAAATATCATATAATAAAAAATAACATCGTTCTTTAATTGAGGCCGGTTTTATAAATTTCATCTTTATCATAAAACAATCACAAGTTTTTTACAAAACAATAGGCCAGAAAGCACGTCGAGATGATAGAAATAAGAAAAAACATAACAGTCAATTAGCCAAACAATCTTATTACTGTAAATAATTATTTTCTCTTTCTCCTCTTCTCCCCTCACCTATTCCCAGCATGTCCTGAAACTGCCCTGCACGGATATTCTTTCCTGTATTCTTATATTCCACGCAGGGCAAGTTGATGGAGATGCGCACAATAGGAGACAATAAAGCGGCACGAAACGGAGGCATGCTCTGAAATGATTTATTTGAGAGCATGAAAGCGAGATGACGAAAGAGCAGAAACAGGATTGTATTTTTCGGGAATAAGTCCCAGATGATGACAACGGAGAGAAAAGGCACGCATTCTGTGGTGCCGCACCGAGTGAATAACGAGATGTGTATTGGCCACCGCAGAATGCGTGCC
>CAYOLB010000196.1:0-27464 GCA_964404675.1 uncultured Atribacterota bacterium
GATACCGTCAAAAATAATATCATGTAATATTTTATTTAAATTAATTCTAAAAAAATACTAGCAAAATATTTATAAATTATTCTAAAAACTTTTCTAAAAATTTTATTTGACATATTTTATAGTTTTTGGTACTATATGAATTAATCTCTGGATGGATGCAACATTTAGTAATAATTGAAACTTGCAGACGAAAGAATGCAGGAGAGTAAAAAAATCTAAGTGAAGCGATGAAATTCAGAGTGAGACCCCAAGGTGTTGATAAGCCTAAGGCCGGAAGACTATGGTAAAAGATAGCTTGGGGTTTATTTAATTTACGTCTCTATTTTATTTGATAGTATTTTATTTAAGAGCAAGGATTGTTAACTGCATTTACCTCTCTAAAAGAAATATTGCAAAGTTAGAGAATTGATAGTATTTGGAAGGAGGTAAGTATGCAAGGTAACAAACTTTATGTAGGAAATTTAACCTACTCAGTAACTGATGAGCAGCTGGAAAAGCTTTTTTCACCACATGGTCAGGTTCAAAAAGCCAACGTGATCGGAGATAAAGGTTTCGGATTTGTTGAGATGACGAATTCATCTGAAGCTGAAAAAGCAAAAGAAGCTTTAGACGGTATAGACTTTGAAGGCCGTAGTTTAAGAGTTGACGAAGCTCGTCCGCAGAAGCCAAGAACTGATAGAACCTATAGGAGATATTAGAATAAATTCTATATAGTCCAATGGATAATATTCAGTAAAGACCCCATTAATAGTGGGGTCTTTTAATATCTAAACTGAAATTACAGTAGTTCTATAACTGGACTAAGATGGAGTAATTCTAAAAACTCAGGAAAATCTTAAGAGAAAAAAATAAAAGTCGTAAAGGTTTCTGAATATCAAAAATAAAATGATAATCAACATCAGTTTAAAAGTTCTCGCACCGGTATGGTCCGGAAAGCCAGCAGATTTAATAAACATCATCATGTTTTCCAATATCAATTGGAATTATTGTATTTTCTTTAATAATGAAGTCAATGCGTATTCTGTATAAAATATTAATTGATAATGAATATAAGTCAGATAATCTGCCTTTCAATTTATGTAACCGGAGTGATGGGTGAAATGGGTTTATTTCTATAAGTTTCAAAGTCTTTTGATACTGGGGAATAATATCAGGATGCATCTTAATGAATTTTTTGGCTCTTTTAATATAGGTTTCTGTATATATTATTCTACTCACTGGTTATTCTTCTAATATGTTCTTCTACAGATTCTTCAATGAATTTACCATCTTCTATATCTTTTCTTGATTCAATAAGAGCAATCTCAAGCTCATTCTCCCTCAATCGGTTATAGAGAGAAATAGGCAAGACGACATATTCGCTTTTGCCCCTTACTGTAATAATGACTTCACTATTATCAGAGGTTGCATTTTTCAGTGCCCTGGCACCTTTTTGTTTTAGTTCATTGGCTGTTAAAATCTTTACCATAATAATACTCCTTTAAGTACTTTAAATAGTACTAAGTAACATACTTTTAGTCAACTATATTATATAATTTTTATGGTACTTTAATTGAAAAAACTGACTCAGAAGTTATAGAAGCTTTATTTTTTCAGGGTTCCATATGATTCTATGGACATACATACAAATCCAGGAGATCCTTATTTTGTTTGGGATAAGCAATCTGCAATGCAAGCTCATATAAGGTCATGAGTCAGGATTTCTGTAATAGTAAATATAGGTACTGCAATGATAGGTACTATTATCGGGGCAGGCGGGCTCGTAGCGCCAGTAGTTGCAGGATTTGTCCAGGATAATATTTCCTTCGTCATCCAGGTGGGGGTATTTCAGTAGCACTTGAGCTCTTAAAAACTATTTGTGTTTGATTCAGTTGGTAAATATTTTTCATTAAAACTGTATGTTTTGTATCAGAAATCCTGGAAGCAAAGAAGGCAGGAAAAAATAATTCTGCAGCCTGTTTATAGTAACAGGTTTTTAAAAAGAAATAATTTATTTATTATCAGATTAATATTATACTTTTATAAATATTTATTTGACCCCGGAAAATAATAGATTGATCTTGTAACTGGAGCAACTGGTTTTATAGGAAATGTACTGGTAAGAAAGCTGGTAGGAAGGGGAATAAGAGTAAGGGCTTTTACCAGGCCTAATTCTGATTTTTCTTTCCTTGAAGGTCTTCCGGTGGAGAGAGCAGTTGGAAATATTATCGATATCAAATCCCTTATAAGAGCTTTTAAAGGAGTCGATACTGTTTATCATCTTGCAGGTAGGGTTTCTATTATGCCGGGAGGGAATAAGTTGATGAATGAGATAAATCTGCAGGGTACTCGCAATGTCCTGAAAGCCTGCAGGAAAGTGAAAGTCAAAAAGCTTATTTTTACCAGTACCATACATGCACTTGAGGAGCCGCCTGAGGGAACTGTAATAAGTGAGAATATGCCATATGATACGGGAACAATAAGGGGGTGAATATGACAGGTCCAAAGCAAATGCAAGTATTGAAGTTATCGAAGAAGCGAAGAAAGGATTGCACACAGTAGTACTATGCCCCACAGGGATAATAGGACCCTACGACTGGAAGATATCTGCCATAAGCCGGACCCTTATTGATTACTACAATGGCAAGATGAAGATAGGTGTAGATGGAGCTTATGATTTTGTTGATGTAAGAGACGTGGCCATGGGTCATATTCTTGCTGCCTCTAAGGCAAAACCCGGTGACAACTATATATTATCCGGTGAAAGGGTTACCATGAGAAGAATGTTTGGCATCCTTGAAGAGTTGACAGGAGTAAAAAGCCCGTCTATTTACCTTCCAGTGGGTATTGCAAAAGCCTATTGTTTTTTCACTCCGGCATATTACAGGTTCACAGGCAAAGAACCACGTTATACAAATTACACACTGGCTACCATTCAGAGCAATTCATATATATCCCATAAAAAAGCTGATAAACTGCTTGGATATAAGCCAAGGACAGCAAGAGAATCCATGAGAGACGCTTTTGAGTGGCTGAGGGAATCGGGGTTTATAAAATAAGAATCCTGTAAAATTTATTTAATAAAAGGTATGATTGCTTTTCTTTCTTCAGGATAATCAGGGAATTTGCTCCTGTACCATCTGTGATTCGCAAAAGCCCTGGGGACCAGATTGGCAAAGGTGAATACTGCAAATGCCAGACCCGGAATTGACCATGTGGCTAAAGCCCAGCCCATCCATTCAATTATTTCTCCGAAGTAGTTTGGACAGGATATATATTTGAATAAACCCCTGTAGGGTATCCTGTATTCATTTTTTTCTGATTTTCTGAGATTTCTCAGGATATGGTCTGAATATATATTTATAACCATACCGGTTATAAAGAGTATTGCTCCTGTCATGAATCTTGGATCATAAAACCAGCTTAAAGGATATACAGGAGCCAGATGAAAAAGATATTTCCCATTTACATAACCATTTATGGTATTAAATAATAGTGCAAATATCATCAGAATAACAGGGAACTCTTTTTTGCCCCCCTTCATAATAAACGGGAAGATGAAAGTCCTTTGAAAATAATGCACTGACCACATTAGCGCAAATGTTATAGCTACCGGACTGCTTTTTCTATTCCCCCTAAAAACAGTATTATTATTACAAAGAAAGCTGCAAATTCCATGAAAACCCATCCGGCCCTTGCCTTTATCGTACAACCCCAGCCCCTACGGAGGTGTCTTCCATAGGGAGTAGGTATTATGAGAAGGGAAAAATACACAAGGGCAGCAAATGCAAATATAGATATTAGAAGTACCCTGTATATAGTAATTTCATTCATGAGTAAAGTAATTAGGTAAATAATAAAAGTATAAAGATATAAGCTGTATTTGTAAATTGAAAAGTAGTATCATAAAGCAGCATTTATGAGACTGAAAATTATTTTATTTCGATTTTAAAAATAAACAGGTCTAATTTAATATGCTAAACAATTATATGAATGTCAATTAAAAATAGTTTTTAAATACATTGAAAATACGATATCATGATAATAAAATTTCTTTAAGTTTTTTTTCTGTAGTTATAATATCTTTTGCCCAGAAACAATTAGTTTCAACAAATGGAAGAGGTATTTTTAAAATTATAAAGGACCAAATTTTATGTTTATTATGTTGTAAATTTTACTTATTGAATTTAAAATTTAGATAGTTGTAAAAATTATAAGGGTATAGGGCTATAATGTATATAATAAATATTAAGGATGCAAAAGAGCTAAAAACTCCACATGGTAAATCAATCAAATGGCTTTTATCAAAAGAAAACGGAGTTCCAAATTTTGAAATGAGATATTTTGAGGTGACAAGGGACAGCGCATCATCAGAAGATAGGCACCCCTGGGAACATGAGGTATTTGTTGTAAGGGGAGAGGGGCAAATAAAAAGTGGGGGAGTGGAGAGAACAGTAAGGTTTGGAGATGCTATTTATATTCCTCCTAATGAAATGCACCAGTTTTCAAATTTTGAGGAAGAGCCTTTAGGTTTTATATGTATTATACCTAAAGGATGTGAAGACAAAATGAAAGGCAAAAAATAAATAATCAGATACCCGCTTACTATACAGGCATTTTTTATTATTTCCTGGATAAATGTAAATAAAATATACTGGTTTTTGACATGTGATAAATTTAATCAATAATTTTCTGTTAAATTTTTGATAAGACAGTTATTTTAATATTTTAAGTTATCCTCCAAAAATTTATCTTCACTTTTCCTGTCCCAGTAATCAACAAACTTTAGGTCCATCTGTTTTATATGCGGATATAAGATAGCCTTGCCCTGGATCTGGTTATTTTTTATCATTTTTAAGACTTTTGGAGCATTGTCAATGCTCCCTACGGCTGCCACGTAATTTCCTGGGTCAATATCATTATTCCGGACGGCCTCCAGGGTCTGTGCGTAATCTCCAGGATCACCCCCGGAGGAACCTACGACTTTTATTTCTTCATAGTGCACTTTTATGTTATCGACATTTAATATTGAATCTCCCCTGGGAAGGCCTCCAAATAAATTTATTACTCCGCCAAAACCAAGCAGGTCGAAAGCTGCCTGCTGCACATTTCTTATCCCTACTGCCATTATTATGTCATCTGCCATTCTGCCATTGCTGACATCGGCCACTAAATCATGTATCATGTCAGGGGTGGCGGTTAAAAGTTTTATTCCTTTTTTTTCTGCCTTCGGGCCCAGCACCCTTTTAATCCAGTCCAGCCTTTCTTCAAGGACATCGTTTGCTACCAATACACGCGGCCTGAATCTCATTGCCAGTTCCATATGTATTTTGCCCATTGCCCCGGCGCCCACTATTATGCATACTCCGTTTTCCTTAATTCCAAGTTTTGCATATCTTGGGGATTGCGGAGAATCTTTATATATATGGAAATTGCGGCTCTGAGATGAAATGACACAGGATATGGGCTCAGCCATGGATACTGCAAAATTTGGGATAGAATCATCCTTTAGCGGGATAAGGCAATGGCCCTCCATGATCTCTTCCTGGATTAAGACATATTCTGCAAGCTGACCCGGCAGGGTATAGCCAACCCCCATTTTTTCAACGCCCCTGCCGCCATTTTTATACCTTTCCAGGTGGTTTACGGGCTTTGTATCAACAGCAGGCTGCAGGCCGCAGCGCTGGCCTACATGATATTTGCTTTTAAGTTCACTTCCAACCTTTACTATGGTCAGAGAGCCCTCATCACCCATTATAAGGGGCCACTTTGCGGGGTCCCATCCGTATAGATATTTATGGTCTGATCCCTGGCTTATTATCTTAAGTATTGATGTGCAGACCCCCGCTGCATCGACCCTGGCTAAAAGCTGTTTTGGCCCGGGCTCAGGGACCTCGATCTCTCTGACATCAATATTTTCAAAACCAACACCGGACAGCACCGTAGCCTTCATAGTTTCTGGAATTTTATAATCTTTGAAATCATTTTTATATCTCTGGAGCTTGCTCATAAGTTTCCTTCCTTATTATTATCATTCCACTCTTTCTTTTTCTGTTTAAAGCGGTAAAAAGAATCTATTATTATTTTACCGAGCCAGCTTTTGGCATCCAGTCCTGTTACCTCTTTTAATGTTTTTTCTATACCTTTTTCTTCTATCATTTTTTTTAGCTTTACCGCGCTGTCATCATTTTTATAGTCATAATTGAGTGCGGCCCCGCAAATATATGAAATGTTCTCTGGAAAGATCTCCTGCTCTACGCAGAGGCCTGCACTGCCTACCAGTCTATCTTTTGGTCCTAATTTCCTTAGAGGATCTCTTGCCACTCTGGTTAAAGGGTCAAGCAGAAGAGGATTCCCAAATCTTATTTTAGTATCTTTTATAATCTCCTTCTGTTCTCCTGCATCAAGGTCATTTTCATATTTTTTTAACAGGGCTTCTGAGATTTCATCCATAGCGCCTTCTATTACTGGATTTAATTGGCTGTCGCCAAAAGGTTCGTGAACATAGGTGTATCCCTTTAGATAACCAAGGTAAGCAAGAGCAGCGTGGGTTAGATTTAGGGTATAGAGTTTGCGCTCAAAGACAGCAGTAAAATTACGTGCTGCTTCCATACCCTTTATCGGTAGAGGTCTGGCTCTTACAGCAGAGCCGTTATAGATCAGTTTGTGATAGGAATCAGCCACAGCAAATAACCTGTCTTCTATACCAAACCTATCGCTGGCGGGAGGTACCATTCTTGCTACTACCATGCCTGCAAAACCTGTATTCTTTATTAATTTCTCCTTCATTTCAGGATCAGAACTGTCCATTACTTTTTTCTTAAGTATGTCGGCCGCAGACAGGTTGTTTTCACACATATATATATCTATTGGCCCTCCACCCTCCTTAAATCTTGCCTCCAGTCCTTTAGATATTACCGGTGCTATTAGGGGAAGTGAGCGGTCACCTACGGCAGTACATATTACATCTGCCTTCTTTATATTTTTTACAATGCTTTCAATATCTTTAGCATCAACGGCTTCAATGTTATCTATTACCAGGTCTATCTCTTTTTTTGTATAGGCATCAAGAAGTTTTAATGGATACTTGCCCTGCCTGTTGATTGTTTTAACAAGCTCACTGTCTGCCTCTATAAAGACTGTCCTGTATCCTATTTCCCAGAAAAGCTGGCCCATAAAGCCTCTTCCGATATTTCCAGCTCCGAATTGAATAGCGTATTTCATTTATGCTCCTGAATAATAGTTTATAATATAATCTTTTAATCTTAAAAAAAAACTACTTATTTTATGATATTGATAAATTTTATTTATTTACTTCTTTATAAATTCCAGGATTATTTTATTTAATTATAACCAATATTAAATAAATTCTAAACAGATTATTAAACAAAAGGTGGACATATAAATGCTTAAATTTAGAAGGTATTTATCTTATTGTCCCGATTTATTTAATGGGTAATTAATGAGGATTGAACCCAAGTCAGGCATTAAATTAAATTCTTTTAATGTAGTAAAAAGTGTTCAACCGGAATCTATTTTATAAAAAATATTAATTTTTATATGTTATAATAATTGCTAAAAGTAAAAGCCCGCGGTGTTTTTATAAGCTATAAATATTATTAAACAAGGATGGAAAATGGTAAGCAAAATGAATTCCAAAGAACGTATAACTGCAGCGTTAAACCATGATATACCTGATAGGGTACCTATTGCTCTATGGGGCAGCTATTATACTTTAAATGATGATACTTATTTTAACATGTTAAAATATCTTAAAATAGATCAGCCATTACCTCCTTTCAGAAGACAGAAACCGCGTAATTCTAATTATTATGATGACCGCATACTGGATATTCTGGATACCGATGTCCGTTATATATGGAGCGGGTTTACGGATCTTGGCGGAGCCAGGATGGATTCAGACTGCCGTGATGCCTGGGGCGTTACCTGGAAACGAAGCGGGTCTATTGTTGCCAGTATAGATGCACCCCTAAAAGGGCTAAGACCTGAAGAGATTGATAAATACAGGTGGCCGGATCCATATAATTACTTTGATTTTGAACTGATGGAACAGAGATCTAAAATACTTAAAAAGGAATATCCCCATAAGGCAATAGCAGCCAGGGCTGTAAATTCTTACGGCCCATTCGAACAGGCTTCGGAGCTAAGGGGCCGCGAAGATTTTTATATGGATATGATAACCGATACTGAAACGGTATCCCTGATTGTTGACAGATGCACAGACGTGATTATCAGGGCTCAGGAGATATACCTTGAAAAAGTAGGGGATATCCTGGATTTTTTTGAGATTCCTGGTGATGATTATGGAAGCACGAATGATTTAATGATATCTCCCGATATTTTTGAGAGATTATTTAAACCTGCATTAAAAAGAATTGTAGATAGTGTAAAGTCATACAGAAAAGACCTCCCGGTAGTATTTCATTCTGATGGTGCAATCACAAAGATCATAGACAGTCTGGTAGAGATTGGCATAGATGTACTAAATCCCCTGGAACCCTTAGAGTCGACAGATTGGAAAGCTATAAAGAAAAAATATTCTGACAGTTTATGTTTTATGGGTGGTGTTGACCTGAAGGAAGCCTTAAGGGGCAGTACAGATGATGTTTACCAGGATGTTTCAAGATGTATTGACACCTTTGCATCCGGTGGAGGTTATATATTGACTTCAGCCAATCACATGCCGCCTGACATACCTCCGGAAAATATAGTCAAGATGTTTGAAACAGCAAAAGAATTAGGAAGATATTAGGCCGGTAACTATTCTTAGTTATTAATAATCTACTTGTTTTCAAAAACTACATGGCTAGAATCAAGCTGCTTTACCAATTTTTTATTTTATGCAGTTACTTTTTTTAGTTTCTTGTATTATTTGTTTCTCCTTGTATACAATAACAGAAGCGCAACAAGTACGAATCCGGTTATAAGCTGCCTTCCCCCTTCATCCATTCCAAGAGTTGTGAGAATGCTTGTAAGGGTCGTTAAAAATATTGCTCCTGCCACTGCTCCTATATAACTTCCGTAACCACCGGCAAAGGAAACTCCTCCTAATACTACAGCAACGACCGATGGAAAGACATACCTTGCACCCATGTTGATATGTGGAGTTCCAACATATCCCAGAAGAAATATCCCCGATAATGCAGCCAGCATTCCGGAAAATCCATAGGCAAGCATTCTTACTATCTTGGTTTTTATCCCAAGAAGCGCGGCAGCCCTGTCATTTGCTCCGACACCATAGAGGATATAACCAAATGTTGTACTTTTTAATATAAGCATTGCTACTACGATTATCGCTATCCATATCAGAACTGCCCAGGGTATCCTTATCATATGGTTGAAAATAGTAAAATTCAGTGACCCATTGCCTAATTCTTCCAGCAATGGGGAAGCTCTTCCCGGGTAGCTTCCTCTAGAGATAAAAAGCATGGCACCTTCAATAACTATACCCCATGCTAAAGTCATTATAAGCGGTGCTATGTTCAGAAAAGAAACTCCCACTCCATTTACCAGACCCAGTATGAACCCGACTGATATCACCGTTATTATTGCCAGTGGAAGATTAATATCCTTACCATCTATGAGGGCGGCACCCAGAAGAACACCTACAATAAGATTTGAACCTACAGATAGGTCAAGCCCTTCTTTTCCCGAGATCAGTACAATAGTCTGCCCCAGTGAAATTAACAAAATCCTTGTTCCAGTTTTTAAATTAATATCTTAAACTATCCCGTGGTTCATAAAAAACTAGTCCAGACATAATTTAATTCGCTACATGTAAGAAGTAAAAATTTGGGTATTTAAAAAGTAGGAATACAAATTCTTCTGATATCCACTGAGATAAATTTAAAGAAGGTGATTAAGGTAGTAAATAGATATAGATGAATTAAAATTTAACAATTTCAAATAAAATTTTAGATCGTATCAGCTATATCTAGAATATTTTTTAAATATTACTTAAAAAATTGCAATTACAGTGTTTAGGTCTAATTATATATAGCCCTCTGGAATACATAAAATATTTTTAATTACTAATCCGAAAGTCCCGATTATTTTAGCTTCTTTTCCAAAGTTAGAATATTTAATTTCAACATCTCTTTCTAATTTTGGTAGTGCGTTAGCAGCAATTATGTCTTTAATAATTTTTAATCCCATATCACCTAACATTGAAGCAGAACCGTAGATAATAATCAATTCAGGATCAAAAACATTTACTATATTAGCGATTCCTACACCCAACCAGTACGCGTATTCTTCTAGTAAACTTTTTGAAAAGCTATCACCATGTTTATATGCATTTACAATTGATTCAAAAGTAAGATTTCCATTTATATAATAATGCTTCAATTTGGTTTTTGTACCTTTTTTAATTCCATTAAACGCTTTGTTTATAAAATTACTTGTGGAAGCTACAGTTTCCCAACATCCATAATTTCCACAATGGCATTCAACTCCATTTGGAATAATAGTAGTGTGACCAAACTCTCCAGCTGCATTATTGTTCCCTCTATAAATTTTATCATCGATAAGTATACCTATTCCTATTCCAATCCCAGCCTCTAGTGTGATAAAATTTTTTGACTTTGTTTTTCCAAACCATTTTTGTGCAAAGATTTGTAAATGTGTCTCACTATCTATATAAGTATTAATTGCTGGAAACTTATCCTTAAAATATTTTTTAACTTCTATATTTCTCCATCCTATTAAATTTGGAGAAAATTTAACTACTCCATTTAAATGATCTGTAATTCCTGGAATGCCAATTCCTATTCCAAGGATTTGTTTGTTATAATTAAGGTTATTTTTTTTTATAATATTTGTTATTTTATTTAATGTTTCGTAAGGATCTTCCTTTATATCTCGCTCTATGTCGAAAACTTTTAAGAATTTTGCTTTAATATTTCCCAAAACTACTCTAATTTTTTTTACTCCTACTGTAACTCCTATAATAAACCCTATATCTTCTCTAAAATTAAGAAGAATAGGCCTTTTACCACCTTCTTTCTTTGATTCTCCATAACCTGTTTCTTCTACTATTTTGCTTTCAATAAGTTCTTTTACAATTACAGTAAGGGTTGTTCTACTGAGATCTAAAGATTTTGATATTTTTGCTCTATCAATTGGGTAATTATCCCAAATATACTTTAAAATTTTTGTTCTATTAATTTCTTTTATTAAATTATTTTTTTTAAAAAGCAGCGTCATTTGTATAAGGTTTGTAAATGTTAAAAACCAATTATACACTTTTTAAAAAAAAATTAAAATATTTTTAAAAATATTTTTAAAAATATTGACATTATACCTAATTATTGTTAAAGTTTGTTATAAGTACAAACTAACTAAACAATTAAAATTGACTATAAATAGTTTAATTAATTTCAAGCATAAATATGCAGACTGGTTATTAAAAGTTTATGTTTAAAATATATGAATCAAAATATAAAAATCAGGATTCTTTAGTATTGGAATCAGAGAAAATTACTGCAGTTTTCCTGCCAAATAGAGGTTCAAAAATGACCTCACTTCTTTATAAACCAAAAAACCTCGAACTTATGGTACAAAGGAAAAACAGGAAATACAGGATTGAAAATTATGAAGGGGATTATTTAAATGGCGAATGTAGTGGTTTTGATGAGATGTTTCCAACAATCTCAGAGTGCTATTACACCGATTACCCTTGGGTGGGAACTAAAATCCCAGACCACGGAGAGGTCTGGCCATTAAAATGGGAATATAAAATTGAAAATAGTCTTGTTATGGAAGTAGCTGGAGTTAGATTTCCATATAGGTTAAGAAAAAGCGTATATTTCTCTAAAGATAATACTATAAAAATAAAGTATTCTCTATTAAATATCAGTAATTTTAATTTTTATTTTCTCTGGGCTGCACACACCATGTTTGTTCTTGAAGATGATTCTGAGTTAATACTTCCCCGGGGAGTTGAAAAAATTATAACTGTTATGAGTAAAAGTGGACGGCTGGGTAAATATGGAGATGAATTTAGTTGGGCAAATCCTGATCTTGATCTTTCAAAAATAAGAAAGTGTTCAGCAAAAGACTGTGAAAAATATTATATAAAAGGTAAAATGCCTGAAGGTTGGTGTCTTCTAAGATATGGCCAATCGGGTGTTAATCTCAAATTATCGTTTCCAACTAATAGAGTTCCTTATCTGGGAGTTCTCACTAATGAGTGTGGATGGGATAACCTTTATAATATTTTTTTAGAACCTTGTACATCTTCTTTTGATAGACCTGATATAGCAAGATTGAGAGGGGAATGCAGCAGTGTGAAAGCAAGATCAAAATATGAGTGGTTTCTTGATATAAGAATATCTAATGATTTTGACCAAAATTAATAAATAATAAAATAGGATGAATATTCCTATATGTATAAAATAAGTAAAAAGTATAACAAATAAAAATATAAAGATTAAGGTAATCCTATATATATTTGATAAAGTATTGTAGGAAATTTAATGGAAAAAAATAATTTTTTAAAAACTAGCAAAGATAGAATTCCCTTTGGTTTAAGATTATATAGATTATCTGAAATTGGAATAATCATTCCTCTAATATTCATTATTCTATTATTCTATTTTTTAAAACCGGTTTTCTTATCTGGTATTAATATAAGAACTATATTAAATGCTGCATGCTTCCCAGGGATGATAGCTATAGGAATGACCTTATCTTTAATTGTGAAGCAAGCTAATCTATCTGTAGGTGCTGTAGCAGGTTTATCTGCACTTATATGTTCTGTTTTAGTCGTGCGAATGGGTTTTTCGATTTGGGTAAGTATAATTTTTGCTATAATAGCAGCAATAACTATTGGAATTATTAATGGATTCTTCGCTGTGAAATTAAAAATTCCACCTATTATTGTGACGCTAGGTACGATGTTCGCAGTAAGAGGTATTTCTTTTATAATATCTAAAGGCTATATAGTGTATCCACTGCCTGATTCGTTGCTTAGATTCGGGAAAGCAAAGCCCCTTAGTATTTCTTGGAGTTTTGTCTTTTTTATTATATTGGTAATATTTTTTGATTTTATATTGCGAAGTACTATTATCGGAAGAAAAATTTATGCAACTGGTGCTGACGAGAGAGTGGCAAGTATAAATGGTATTAACACTGATATAACTAAATATTCTATACATGTTATTACTACGTTTTTAGCCGGCATATCGGGTATATTATTTATGATTAATTCAGGTGTTGGAAGCCCTAATACTGGACTGGGATGGGAATTTCCCGTGATTGCTGGAACTATTATTGGTGGTGTAAGTCTTTTAGGAGGTGCCGGAACAATAATAGGTGCTTTCTTTGGAATTTTGTTAATGCAGTCTATTTATAATGGGATGGTTATGGTCGGCTTAAAAGCTGAGTGGCAAAATATTGCTATTGGTTCCATTATGATTTTAACTTCAGGGTTTGATATTTATAGAAGAACTAAAAAAACATAAATTCTGAGGATAATTGATGACAGATAATAAAATATTAATAAAAGAAAAAAATTCAAAATTTCTAAAAATTTTTGATATTCCAGAGATTGGGATACTTATTCCCATATTGATTTTATTTATAATTTTCACTTCTGTTGACCCTTTTTTTATCTCTCCAAAAAACCTTTCAATTTTAGGGAAAAGTATGGCATATAGCGGGATTATTGCTCTAGGGATGGCTTATTCCCTTATTGCAGGCCAAATAGATCTTTCTGTTGGTTCTGTTGCTGGTATGATAACTATGATTACGGGATCTCTTATCGTAAAAATGGGAATTCCTGTTTTACCAGGTATCTTATTGGGATTAATAGCTGCCTGCCTTGTTGGACTGTTTAACGGTGTAGTTGCAATAAAACTTAAAATTCCTGCAATTATCGTAACACTTGGGATGTTATTCGCTGCTAAAGGAGCTACATTACTGATATGCAATGGTGAAAACATTTATCCTCTTCCAGAAAAATTGGTAAATTTCGGAAAAGCAACTCCGCTTGGGCTTTCTTGGGTTTTCATTATTTTTGTAATTCTTACTATTATTTTTGATTTTATTCTGAGAAAAACTATCTACGGAAAGATGGTATATGCAACAGGAGCTAATTTACTTGTAGCAAGGATTAATGGAATCAATACTGACCGAATAAAAATAATGACTCACATTCTTACTTCATTTCTTGCTGGTATGTCAGGGATATTTTTTATGATAAACGTTGGTGCTGCAACTTTTGTTACAGGTCTTAATTGGGAGCTTCCAATAATAGGCGGAACAATAATTGGAGGCGTAAGTCTTCTGGGAGGTTTTGGTACGGTCACAGGTGCATTTCTTGGAATAGGATTAATTTTTGTAATAAGTAATGGTTTTATAAGCTTTGATATAAGTCCTGAAATGCAGAATATAGTTATTGGAACTTTAATGATATTTGCTGCTGCATTTGATATATGGAGAAGAACTAAAAAAAGATAAATTCTATTTATGATATTTCAAAAGTTATAAAGTTTGAAGGGATAAAAATTGAAGAAGGGTACTAAAAAAAATCAAAATATTCTTGAAGCTAAAAATATAAGTAAAAGTTTCGGAGCAGTAAAAGCATTGAATAATGTTTCTATGGAGTTAAGAAAGGGAGAAGTATTGGCGATTGTTGGTGATAATGGGGCAGGGAAATCAACACTTATAAAGATTATTGCAGGAGTACTTCAAAAAGACTCCGGAGAGATTTATTTTAATGGTGGCAAAGTGGAGATAAAAAATCCCATTGATTCACGAAAATTAGGTATAGAGACAGTATATCAGGATCTCGCATTAATAGATATTTTTGATATTACCCAAAATATATTTCTGGGACGTGAACTTAAATATGACAATTTATATGGCAAGGTGCTAAAAGCGATAAATTACAGAAAAATGAGAAAAGAGGTTATAAAGCTTTTTAAAAAATTCAGTATTAAGATATCCGAGCTTTCAAAACCATTATTTAATTATTCCGGTGGGCAAAGACAGGCAGTATCTTTGGCTAAGTCTGCATATTGGGGCAACAAAGTCATAATACTTGACGAACCTACCGCAGCTCTGGGAGTTAAGGAATCGAAAAATGCTCTTAAACTCATAAAAATTCTTAATAGTCATGGTATAAGTATAATTGTAATAAGTCATAACATGCAACACGTTTTTGAAGTAGTAGATAGGATACTTGTATTAAGGCAAGGGGAAAATGTTGCTGTTAAGAATATACACGAGACTAATTTTGATGAAATCGTAAGCTTGATAACAGGTTCAAAAATAATTGAATCGATCTAAAAAATGTTAAGCATTAGGAATATTCTAAGGAGGTGGATATATGAAATAAATAAAGAGATTTATCTAAATAAAAAAGGTTTATTTACTCAAATAGAGACAAATCTCAAAAAAATTTAATGTTCGTACTGTAAATAAAAAAGAAAGGAGTTGGTTCATTAAAAGTAAACTATTTTTTGAAAAATATTATTAATAGAAAGGAAAGTTAAAAATGAAAAAGATCTTAATATCAATAATGATAACCATATTTGTAGCGTCAATGCTGTTTATGGGAGTAAGTTGCAAGGAAGAAGCGGAAAAAACTGAAGAAATAGTTGAAGAAGTTGAAGAAGAGATTGTTGAAGAGTTTGATCCTTCAGAAAAAGAAATATATCTTGTTCACACATTTATCAGTCATCCAGTTTCTCAGGCAATAATTCTTGGTTGCTTCGATAAAGCCGAGGAACTAGAATATGATATTGATAATTTAAAAGTTGTTGGGACTCTTCAAACTGATGAAGTAACTACATTTCAAGCTGGTGAACAGGCAATTTCAAAAGATCCTGAAGGTATGTGGTTCTGGGGTTATTCTGAAGGCTGGTTTTCTCTTATTGAAAAAGCTGCTGATAAGGGAATAGTTACGACTGTCCCTCATATTCCCTGGCCTGAAGGTACCACTGATATTGACTTTAACGTTGTCCCAGATGATAAACAAGAAGTTCGCGATGCTATAGATGTAATTATAGATCATGTTGGACCAGAAGGAACAATAGCAATTACATTATCCACTTTGGAAAATGCTACCCAGAAAGATGGGTGGGATGAAATAAAAAGATATGTTGGAGAAGAGTATCCGGATGTTACCTTGCTAGATTATGTAGAAATAGGTACGGAGGGTGGAAGTAGTGAAGCAGTATCAAAGGTAGTTGCACTTATATTAGGAAATCCAGATCTTGGTGGAATGTTTACATTAAGTGGTGTAGGTTCAGAGACTTTTGCTAGAGCTTTCGAAGAAACAGGAAGAGATGATATTATTGCAATCGGAAGAAATGACACTTTACAAAATCTTGATTATGTAAAAGACGGTGTTATTTATGGAGTTACTGCTCCACCACTTTATGATGAAGGAGCTGTTACAATGGAATACTTTGACAAAAAATTTAGAGGAGAGGAAGTTCCATATCAAACTAAACTTGCTGCTCCTATTATAACCCAAGAAAAACCAGATTTATTAGCATCGCATTATGAGCTACAAAGTAACCTGTTAGAAAAACTGAAAAATAAGGGTGCACTTGAAGGTGTAGAATAGTCCTATATAAAAGAGACAGTTACAATTTCTCAAAATTGTAACTGTCTCAGTATTTATAAGTTATATATTAATTATTATTATTATTATTATTATTTTAAAGCAACTTTAAAGATAATTTTATGAGAAGAGGAAAACTATATTTTAATTTGTTTAGATTTTGGATATTAATAGTAAATCATTAAAAGGAGTAGTATGTTAGATAAAAGCAAGAGCAAACCTGGTATATTAATGTCAACAGTACCAAAATCTGCATCTGTATATATATGGGGAGGAATCTCAGAAGGTCTAGAACTGAAACAAAAGCGTTATACAGGTGGTATCATTCCATTTGAGACTTTAACTATAAAAGGTGCCCAGGAACTTGAAAAAGGCGATACATGTACGCAGACCCATATACTATATAATAGCTATCATAAGACTTTATTAAATTTACATCTTGATAAATTAATAGTGCATGTAAGAGATTTAAGAATGGCTACTTTTGAGTGGGCTTTACATTTAATTAATTTAAAAAGAGAACATGATGAGAAAATTGTTGAAAATAATGGAGGAAAATTAGGCCATGATGTGGACTGGTTTAATTATATTTTGATACCCGAACATATGACAAAAGAATATTTTAAACTATCATTACAGGAAAAAATTGAAGTTCAAATAAATAATTGGTTGCCATTATTAATAGATATGGTTGAAGGTTGGATAATTGCTGAGGAGGATAAAGAATTTCAAACTAAAATACTTTTTACTACTTATGAAGAATTTGTAAATGATGAAAATGTTTTCTGGGACAAAGTATTGGAATTTTATGGGATTAATAGAAATAATTTCAAATTTAAGCCATTCAGACCAAAATCTCCTAAAGATCCTTTAAGTGAAGGAAATTTTCACTTCAGAAATGCAAAAATTGATGAATGGCGTGAGATTTTTACAACGGAGCAAAAAGTAAAAGCTTCAGAGATGATTCCTGATAAATTATATAAAAAATTTAAATGGGAAAAATAATATCGTAAAAATATTTATGGAAATTATGAAATTATTAGTTTTTTAGATTTTATATAAAGTTGATTATATTTATTAGAATGATATGAACAATTTTAAAAAAAATTTTACATACAAAAAATAGTTAAGATAAAGGATATATTAATAAACTTAAAGTAAAGTTTTTAATATTTTATTATATTTGGGGAGTTAATTTATGGTAAATAAAAGTAAACTTAATTGGATGAGGAAAAAAATAGAAAAAATAGACGAAAGAGTAGAACCGTTTTGGGAGAACCCTAGTTGGAAAAATGCCCCTGTTCTTCAAGTTCATACAGAAAAAATTTATACTGATTGCAAAACTTCAGAAAATGCTTTCAAGGGTCAAATGGAATCTATAGAAAAAACTTTAACTGCTAAGACTGACTGGATGCCTTTTTTAGAACCATGGCATGGAACAGGCGTTTATGCAGAAGCTTTTGGATGTCCTTATTTTTGGAGGGAGAATGATTTTCCGTGGACACATTTTGCTATACATTCCATAGAAGAAGCTAAGAAAATTAAAAAACCAAACTGGAAAAATTCAAAAATGTTGAATTTGGTAATAGAAAGCATAAGATATTTTAAAAAAATGGTTGGTGAATATATCCCAATTAGTTTAACTGATACCCAAAGCCCATTAGATACTGCTATGCTAATTTGGGAGACAAATAGTTTTTTCGAGGCTTGTTATGATGCACCTGAACTTGTACATAATCTTTTGAATTTAGTTACAGATTTAACAATAGAATTTTCAAAGATACAAATTGAAGAGATTGGATTAAATGTTGCAAGACCAGGCCACAACGCAGTTCTTACTAGACCATGGGGGAAAGCTACAGGTATAGGAATATCAGATGATTTTTTAGTAACAGTATCTCCAGAGTTTTATAGTGAATTTAGTAGACCATATAATGAGAGAATGGCAGAGGAACTTGGTGGTGCCGTAATACATTCTTGTGGTGTATGGAGTAAGGATATAATTTCTGAGGTATTAAAAACTAAAGGTTTAATGGGTATAGAACTTGCAGTATCTGAGGGTGGAGGAAGCAGTCTTCACTTAAGTCGAATGTGTGGAGACCCTAATCCAAATTTACCTAAAAATATAAAAAATGGATTTAAAGGTTCAGGGGTACCAGTTAAAGCTAGAATTGGAGTGAACCCTATTAAGGTTCTGGAAGAGATATATCACCCTGATCTAATTTTTGTTCCTCAAATTATGTGGGTCGATGATGCTGTAGAAAGAGATAAAAACTATGAACTAATTCATAATAAGATTGATGAATTATCTAAAATATAAAATTTATTGTATTAAAAATTTAAGAAGAATTAAATCTAAAATAATATGAATAGTAAAGAAAGAGTTAAAAGAGCTTTTAAACATATGGAGCCTGATAAGGTACCGGTAAGTGAATTATATATAAATTCTCCAGTTGCTTCAGAAATTTTAGGTAGGGATTGTTACGTTGGTTGGGGAGGTTTAATAAGAGCAAAAATATTTAATAAGATGTTAATGGAAGGTACAGAAAAAGATTTTTATAAGAAGGAGGTAATAGATTTAGTAGATCTTTATAGGACATTAGGATTAGATACTATTATTATAGAAAGACCTCCATTAAAAAATCAGATTGTACCTGTAGAAATAAATGAGGTCTCATGGAAATTTGAAGATAATGAAAATGGATTTTGGAATATTATGAGATATACTCCAACTACTGATAATTATGGTGAAGTTGATTCTTCAATAAAAAGAGGAGGAGTAAAAGAATTTGAGCGATATATTAATTTTTTAGACGAGCAGACTATTGATTTAGAAAAGTGGGATTGGGATCAGGCTGAATATATAATGAATACGTGTGGTAAGGATAAATTTATAATGGCAGTTGTGGAAATCGACTTTCCTCCAACTGCATTTTTGTCTTGGGGTGATGTATTTATGGAATGTATGGTATTAAGGCCTGATTTAGTTGAAAGATATTTGGATTATAGAGTAAGGAAAGGCGTAAAATTTATTAGAAAATATGCAAAAATGGGGGTTGATTGTATTTTTTGTGGAGAGGATTGGGCAGGTAATAGCGGTTTGATTTTTTCTCCCGATCATTTTAGAAGATTTTATCAACCTCGAGTAAAACTTTTAATAGAAGAAGCACATAAGAATAATCTTTTATATATGAAACATACTGACGGAAATTTAATGTCTATAGAAAAAGAATTTTTTAATGAGCTAGGTATTGATGCATATCAATCAGTAGACCCCGAAGCTCGTATGGATATAAATTATCTTAAAAAGAAATATGGAAATAAAATTACTATTATGGGTAATGTCGATTGTTCAAAAGTGTTACACTTTGGAACTCCTAAGGATGTAATGCAAGAAACTAAGTGGATAATTAAAAATATTTCTCCCGGAGGTGGACATATATTAAGTTCAAGCAATACAATACATAGTGGAATTCCTGCTAAGAACTTCTTAGCCATGCTTTGGGCTGCAAGAGAATTTGGAAATTATCCTATAAATATTGACTAATAAATTAATTAAAATATTACAAGAATTTAAAGTTATGTGGTAGTGGGCAAACTTAAATGAATAAGAATAAAAAATACAGGGAATTACTTGGTAAATTAATTAAATATAAAAATTTTTCAGAGAATATATTGGTTGAACCTGATATAAAATATTTTAAAGAGCTTTCCAAACTTGCAAGGTTAGATATTTTAAAAATGACAACAATCAGTGGCAGCGGCCATCTGGGAGGTTCTTTTTCAACTATAGACCTATATTTACTTTTATGGTTATGTGCTGATGTAAATAAAAGAAGAATAAGAAAAGCAGAAAGAGATATAATAATTATAAGTGCTGGCCATACATCAGCAGCAGTATATGTAACTCTGGGAATAAATGGATTTTTTGATATAGATGATGCCATATTTAATTTCAGAACTGGCAATAGCATTTTTGAAGGTAGTCTGAGCAGCAAAGTCCCGGGTATTGAATGTAGCAGTGGATTTCTTGGACAGGGTCTTTCAATTGGATGTGGATATGCAATAGCATTCAAAAAGAAGGCTATAAAAAATAGAGTATTTGTAATTATGGGTGATGGAGAGCAGCAAAAAGGTCAGATTGCTGAGGCAATTAGGTTTGCAAACAAATATAATTTAGATAATCTAATAACAATTGTTGATAATAATAAACTTCAATCATCAGACAGTATATATAATATCATGCCTAACAATATAAAGGGAAATTATGTTAATGGCGGTTGGGATTTAGTAAGTGTTTGTGGTCATGATTTTAAACAGTTATATAAAGCTTTAAGAAATTATTATTATAGTAATTCAAATAAACCTCATTGCATTATTTCAGAAACAATAATGTGCAAGGATTTAGAAGGATATGAGGATAACTACAATTATCATGGCGCTGTTCTTAAGCCAGATCAGTATAAAGAAGCAATAAGGACATCCAATATTGAACCGGATCTGATGAATAATTATCTAGATATAGAAAAAAACAAGGTATTAATAGAAAGAAAAAATTTTGCTGATAGATACAATGCTATTATTAAAAATAGAAAATATAAAATTAAGAATATAGAGGAAAAGATAAAAACAAGTTTCAAAAAAGAATACTATACAGGGCAAATGGTATCAAAAAGAGATGCTTTTGGAGATGCTCTTGTTCAGATCGGTAAAGATAATATCTCTTACAATAATAAACTACCGATTATGGTTTTTGACTGTGACCTTAAAGGTTCAGTAAAGACTGATAAATTTGAAAAAATCTTTCCCGATAATTTTATTCAAGCTGGTATAGCTGAACATAATGCAGCTGTTGTAGCAGAGGCAGTCAGTAGAAATTATTTACTTACCTTCTTTGTGGACTTTGGCGTCTTTGGGATTGATGAGGTTTATAATCAACTAAGACTTAACGATCATGACAACGCCTCTATAAAGCTTGTATGCACACACACTGGTGTTGAGGTTGGAGAGGATGGTAAATCTCACCACTGCATTGATTATATAAGTCTTATATCAAATCTTTTTAATTTTAAAATTGTAATACCTGCAGATGCAAATCATACAGTTCATATTACTAATTATATATCATCAAATCCAGGCAGTTTCCTTTTGGTTTTAAACAGATCAAAAATCCCTGTTCTTGGTAATGAAGGAGGAGAACCTTTCTATGGTAAAAATTTTAAATTTGATTATGGTAAATATGATTGGTTAAGAAAAGGAAATGACGGAACTATTATAACTTATGGGCATATGACTTTCAGAGCACTTAAAGCTTCAGAAATCCTTCTGGACAAATATAATTTAAAAATTGGGGTTCTTAATGTAAGTTCACTTCCTACGCTTGATAAAGAAAAGCTTTATTATGCTATAGAAAATACTAAAAATATAATTGTATATGAGGATCATAATATAAATACAGGGCTTGGAACAATAATAGGTTCCTTTATTGCTGAAAACAAGTTGAATTGTAATTTTAAGAAAATGGGTGTTTTAAGATATGGTGTTTCTGCAGATGATGAATTTCAGTATACATATCAGAATTTGCAGGTAGAAGATTTAGTATCAAGTTTTGCTGATTTAATTAATTTTTTAGATTATTAATTTTTTTAAGTAATATATGGTGATAGCAAATGTTTAATGTAAAAATTGGTTTTATACCCTCAAATTGGGATGCTTGGAATGGCAATAATTGGGCGGAAAAAATGAGAGACAGATGTGTTAATGTATTAAGAAAGACACCTGGTATAGATCTGATTGTGCCTTCAAAGGATATGACGGATTTAGGATGTGTAAGCAGTGTTGATGACGGGAAGATCGTACTTGATTTTTTTAAAAAACAAAATATACAGGGTTTACTGATAGGCAATATGACATTCGGTATGGAAGTTGCCGTAAGCACTGTTCTAAACGGGCTACCTAAAGATATACCGATACTCCATTTCTGCACCAGGAGTGGACCAATAGATAAGAACGGTGCACGCTCAACCGATAATTGGTGTGGGCATTTCATGACGGCCTCAGCTATAAAGAGGAGAGGTTTCAATTCGATACATATCAGGACCTGCAATCCAGAAGATGATTATTTTAAGAAAAAAATTGAGATTTTTACAAGAGCAGTCCTTGCAATAAGCAAGTTTAAAGGATTAAAAATAGGACAGATTGGAGCAAGACCTCAGCTTTTTGAGTCGGAAAATTGGAACGAACAGGCGATGCAGAAAAATTTTGGGCAAATGGTAGTACCAATGGATCTTGATACAGCAATAACAATAATTGAAAAAGTTAATCCTAGAGATAAGGAAGTTATAAAAATTATAAAAGAAATTAATGATGAAATTGATATTAAGGAAAGTACAGATGAAACTTTGTTAAATATTGCTAAGTGTGAAGTTGGTCTTAAAAAGATTGCAAAAGAATTAGATGTTAATGCCCTTGCAATTAGATGTTGGACAAGAATACAAGAGAGATTGCATGTTTCACCATGTTTGGCAATGAGCCGTTTAACAGATAGAGGATTGTTATGTGCATGCGAGGTTGATGTATATGGCGCTGCATCCATGTGGGCAGCATATACAGCTTCGCTTGGAAGAGTAAAACCTCATTTTATTGATTGGACAGACTTGCATCCTGATAAATCAAATGTATGGCTAGCATGGCATTGTGGTAATGCACCCATAAGTATATGCGATTCTAAATGTAAACCTAAACTATTTAGAAATGAAAGATTAATCCAGTGGAACGAAACTTGTTATGGAACAGTAGAGTTCAGATTAAAAAAAGGGCCTGTCACATGTCTCAGGCTAGTTGAATATGATGGGGAATTTACTATGTTTTTTGGAAAAGGTGAAATTATTAATATACCACCTTTTGTGCGAGGTACTTATGGATGGGTAAAAGTAAACGACGTGTTTGATTGGGAAGAAAAACTAATCGAAAGCGGAGTAGTACATCATGGAGTACTTATCCATGATGAAAAAGTAGCAGATGCAATGGAGATGTTCTGCAAGTTTTTAAATATAAAGGCTTTTATTGGAGCATAAATGAGTATAATGGGTATTGATATCGGGTCTAGTAGTTGTAAGGCAGTTGTTTTTAATAATAATGGAGATATTATTGGGAAATCAATTTGTAATTACTGGACTAGAAATTATGGAACATTTTCTGAAATAGATGCTGAAGTATTCTGGAGATCCACGATAAAGGTTATAAGAGATGCTTCTGAAAAAGCAGAGGGAAATGATATAGAAGCAATTGCCTTGAGCTCACATGGAGAAACCCTTATATGTGTCGACGGGAAAGGTGAATGTATTTATCCTGCAATTATGAACAATGACACTAGAGCTTATAATGAAGTAAATATAATAGAAAATGTAATAGATAGTGAAAACATCTATTCAATAACAGGAGCACCGTTACATTCAATGTTTCCTCTATCAAAGATATTATGGCTGAAGATAAATAATCCTGATATTTATAATAGAACTAGATATTTTTTAAGTGTGGCAGATTTTATATTATTTAGGATGGGAATTGGTCCAATAAGTGATTATTCATTGTCATCCAGAACTCAGTTATTTGATATAAAAAAGAAAAAGTGGTCAGAAGAATTACTTTACATAATTGGTATATCAGAAAAACAGTTACCTGAAACTTACAGAGCAGGGTATGCCATAGGAAAACTTGGAAAGGATATTTCAAAAAAACTAAATTTAAAAGAAGGCACCGTGATAGGATTAGGGGGACATGATCAACCATGTGGATGTTTAGGTGCCGGAGCAGTCAGTAATGGAGATTTAGTAGATTCAGCAGGTACATACGAAAGTTTAGGAGTGTTAAGCGAAAAGCCTCTTCTTGAAGAAAATGCAAGAAAATATAATTTAAACTCTTATTGTCATGTAATTAAAGATAAGTATATTACTCTTGCATTCTCTCCAGGAAATATAATGGTTAAATGGTTTATAGATAAATTTTTTGAATGTGAAATTAGTGAAACCAAACTTGATATTGAAGAAATAAAAAAACGTCTTGATAAAAAAGTTAATAATGAACCTACAGGAATCTGCGTCACACCACATATAATAGGTTCTCTTAACCCAAACTGGAATCCTAATGCCTCAACTGTTATTTGTGGTATAACTTTAAACACCGATAGGGAAGGTATTTATAAGGCAATCTATGAAGGAATATCATTTGAGCTGAGTTTGAATATTAATATATTAGAACGACTCTCTGGAGATTTTAAGTTCATAAATATTACTGGTGGGGGATCCACAGTAGACAAATGGGTTAAGTTAAGGGCAGATATAACCGGAAGGATTTTTAATACTATGGAAAATATAGAATCTGTATGCGGGGGGTGTGCTATACTTGCAGGAGTTGCATTAAAAATGTTTAAAAATGAAGAAGATGCTTTAGATAAATTCTCTAGGACTAAAAGATATTTTAAACCAGATTATAAAATTTATAACATTTATGATAGACAGAGAAAGCAGTATGAATGCCTTTATAATTCATTGAGTCTATATAGAAGTTTTAATAGATTTTAAAGGAAATGCATTAATGAAAACGCTTGGTGTAGGAATTATAGGATACGGTTTTATAGGAAAGGTGCATACTTTTTCCTACTTAAATATGCCATTTTATTATAATTCTGTTCCGGTAAAGCTAAAAATGGTAGGAGTATGTTCATCTACCGTTGAACACGCAAGGGAGGGAATCAAGCAGGCGGGTTTTGAATTTGCGACCAATAATTATAGAGACATTATAAAGAGAGATGATATTGACATAATAGATATATGTACTCCTAATTATTTGCATAAAGATATAATAATAGAATCTTTAAATGCGGGAAAGCACATAAACTGTGAGAAACCACTAGCCATGAATCTGAGAGAGGCAAAAGAGATACTGGATACGACAAAAAAATATCCCCACCTTATATCACAGATGTGTTTTGAATACCGTTATATTCCAGCTATATTACGGGCAAAACAATTAATTGAAGAAGGGTTTTTAGGAAGGGTTTATAACATAAGAGCAGCTTATCTTCATTCAGGCAATGTTGATCCTAAAAGGCCTATATACTGGAAAATACAGAAGAAATTTTCTGGAGGAGGTGCGGTACAAGATCTAGCTACACATGTAATTGATCTTATAAGGTTTCTTCTCGGAGATTTTGAAGAGGTTTTAGCAAAACTCGAAATACTTATAAATGAGAGGCCTTTAAAGCGTAATTCTAGTAAGAATGTAAAAATTGATGTTGATGATATTGCCCTTCTTATTTTTAAGCTAAGGGATGGATCAGTGGGGATACTGGAGTCAACAAAAGTTGCGACTGGTACAAATGATGAAGTGAGGATAGAAATTCATGGACAAAAAGGTGCTATAAGATTTAACAGTATGCAACCCAATTACTTGGAAATATATGATAACAGAGACAGAAAGGAACCAATCGGGGGAATGCGGGGTTTTAAAGCTGTTGAGACAGTCCAAAGATACCCAAGACCAGCAGCAGTATTTCCAGGACCTAAATTTGCAATAGGTTGGATAAGATATCATTCTGGTAATGCTTATGAGTTTATAAATAATGTTATTGGAGGAACAAAGCCTGATGCAGACATGTATGCTGGTTATAAGGTACAAGAAGTTGTAGAAGCAGCAGTTATCTCAAATAAAAAAGGTAAATGGGTGAAGTTATAGATTGAAAAAATACTATGATAAACAGAAATTTTTGAAGATTTTTTGAGAGCGGAAAAATAATATTAATAAAGAAACGGAAAATGGCAATTATATATTAGAAAAAAAATAGAATTTTTCTATAAAATACAAGAAAATATAAGAAAGCTGTTAAACATTGATAGAAATTATGAAATATATAATTTTTAAAGGAAAATTTTTATGAGGTTAAAAGGTAAAGTAACTTTAATAACAGGAGCTGCAAGAGGTATTGGTAAGGCTTCAGCAATTCTGTTTTCAAAAGAAGGATCAAAAATTATAATTGCTGATATTAATGAAATTGAAGGTCAAGAAACAGCTTCAGAAATTAACAGAAATGGCGGTATTGCAATCTTTGTCAAAGCAGATGTTTCAAAAAGTAAAGATGTTAAAATTCTTATTGAAGATACTATTAATAAGTTTGGCAAACTTAATATTCTTTATAATAATGCTGGAGTCTTTTGGAGTAAAAAAGATGGTCCAGTTACTGATATAGATGAAGAAGTATGGGACAGTATATTAAAAATTAATCTATATAGTACTTATCTTTGTAGTAAGTATGCTATACCCAAGATAATAGAAAGTGGAGGAGGATCTATAATCAATACTGCATCAAGTGCAGCGGTTATCGGAGTTCCAAATTGTGATGCTTATACTGCAACCAAGGGTGCTATTGCTGCAATGACAAGGTCAATGGCTACAGAATATGGAAAAGCAAAAGTAAGAGTAAATTGTATAGTACCCACACATATATATACCCCTATGTTTAAAAAGAATCAAATGAATGCGCCTGGTTTCAATGAAGATAAATTTTTAAAAACATTTCCACTTGGTAGATATGGAGAACCTGAAGATATTGCAAATGCTGCTCTTTTTTTAGCCTCTGAAGAATCTTCATTTACTACAGGGTCAATGATTATAGTTGACGGAGGAGCTACTAGTTCCTATATGCATTGAAATCCAATTATTGAATTCAATTCTTTTATTTTTAACTTTTATTAAAAAATTATCGAGGATTAAAAGTAAAATTGCTGATACATTGTAAATTTAAATATTATCAAGTAAGGATAGAAAATGTTAGAGAAAATGAATTCCAAAGAACGTATAACTGCGGTACTGAATCATGACATACCTGACAGGG
>CAYOLB010000197.1:0-12926 GCA_964404675.1 uncultured Atribacterota bacterium
ATAAGAGCAGCATAATTAGTATTATAATCATAAAGGGCATTCAAGTGATTGCTTTCTGCTTCTATCAAAGCACTCTGAGCATCAATTACTTCCGTGTTGGTAGCAATTCCTTCATTGTATTTAACCTGTGCAATTCGAAAACTTTCCTGTGAATTCTCAATACCTTGTTCAGTTATTTTAATTAGTTTTTCTGCTTCTTTCATCTTAAGAAAAGCTGATCTAACTTCAAATTCTATTAATTGCTCTACTTGCTTTTTGTTCTGTTCAACCTGTGAGACGTTTATTTCTGCCTGTCTAATTTTGGCATCATTTACTCCTCCGTCAAATATGGGAACCTCTCCCATTATTGCTATCTGCCATCCTGATAGACCGGATTCCATATTCATTACTATCTGAGGTTTTTTATTGCTTTTGGCTATATCTACCATGCCTTCCATTATAATTCTTTGTTGTGCAACATTTTTAATTTCAGGGCGTGAACTCTTGGCAATTTCCAAAGCCTCAGAAAGAGAAATATTAGATGGCTGATAGGTTAAGTTATTCTGAAGTTCAATTTTGGTATCAAGTTCAATACCCATAATTGAATTTAAATTATATACGGCTAAATCAAATCCATTCTCAGCACGAACTAAATTATGTTCCAGATTCGAAAGCTGAGATTTTATCCGGTTCAAATCAATTGGTGCTATCATTCCTTCCTCTAACAATGCCTGCGAATTTTCCATATGGGCATTAATTTGGGTTAAGGCCTGTTCACTTACCTTGACCATTCCCTGTGCCTGCAAGACCTTGTAATAAGCATCAGTTGCCTTATAAATAATATCCTGTCTCGTTTGTTCTTGCTCATTGAGCGAAATTTCCTGATTAGCCTCAGCCTGTTCAATAGCAGACTCAATTTTCCCCCCACTATATAAGACTTTAGAAATGTTTACTGAAACATTTGGTACGCCTTGTCCTGTCGAAAACAGATAACTAAAATCTCCCTCTGCAATACTTTCCGGGTCGGGGGCTTCATTCATCCTGATATATCCAGCCTGTAATTTTACCTTTATTTTTTTTGCTCCCTCGGCTTCTTCAGCCTGAGCCTCCTTTAGCTCAACAGAACTTTGAGAGATTTTGTAACCCAAATTATTTTCCAGAGCCATCTGGATACAACTATCCAGATTTAATGTAAGGCTCTCAGATGCGATAATATTAATAGAATTTAAAAAAAATAAAACCAATAACAAACCTACCATTACTCCTATATTTGTAGTTTTGAACCTTTGAACTTTCATAATTAACCAGACCTCCTTATCCATATAATCCAGATAAAATCAAGATAATTATACACTATATTTTAATGCTTTTCTTTTTCTTCTTTTTTCATTCTTTTCCATACTAACAATGCCTCTTCAGCGGTATTAACGGTTATCTTCCCAAAGACATGGGGGTGCCTACGAATAAATTTTTCCTTGGCCCCATTTAAGACCTGTTCATAATCAAACAATCCAGCTTCATTAGCAATTTGAATCTCCATCAAAATATCCATCAAGAGATCCCCCAGCTCCTCACAGAGATTCTTATAATCTTTATTCTCTACTGCTTCCTGAACCTCTTGAGCCTCTTCCATAATATTGGGAACCATGGAATCGAGAGTCTGCTTTTTATCCCACAAGCAACCATCTGGACCTCTCAATTTAGTAATGATTGAAATCAATTCTGAAAATAATTTTTTCTCTTTTTCATTTTCACACATTTAAAATCAAGTTTTCCTTTCCTAAAATTTAAAAAATAATTAATTTTGATTATAATAATATATTATATGATTAAAAAATAAAATGTGCCTAAAGAAAATATAAAATTTTTATAAAAAATTATTTTTATTGCAAATTATCAAAAATATTCTGGAAATAATTATTTTCTTATCCTGCAGAAATTGCAAAATATATTAAAATTAATGATAAATTACAGTAATGGAGCATAACTAGATTTTTTTGATTACAATGGCAGTTCACCAAATTTAAATGCGAATATCTCTTGCCTCTTACCTTTGTTAGCCTATATTATCAAATTGATTATACCATCACTGTCAATTTACTTATTTCAAGACATTATCCAAAAAGCGATGACTTTCAGCTAAAATATTCTTATCAGATTTAAGATTTTTATTTGAGTCTCCTAAATACAATTTTAATATATTATGATTACCCTTTTTATAATGTGTAACTGAAAATTTATTCTGATTGATTTTACATAACCTCTTTTCCAGAGGGGATCCCGGTTCATATTTTAATAAAAGATAGTTAGGAGTTATCTGGGCCTGTTTAATACCCTTTTCTTTTAATTTAAATTTTAAAGTAACAGTATCTATAAGATTTTTTACTTCCCTGGGATATGGTCCGTAAATATCTTTCAAGCCATTACTAATATCCAATAATTCCCTTTCCGTTTTAACCTGGCTTAATTTCTGATAATAGGATACTCTATTTTCTGAGTCAAAGATATAATCCTCAGGAATATAACTATCCAATTTTACTTCTATCTCCAGCTCTTTTTTCTCTTCCCTGCTTATACCTGAATCAATTTGTTTCAGTTTATCAATACTATCTTCTAATAATTGACAATAAAAATTAAAACCAATTTCACTGACAAATCCATGCTGTTCCTTGCCTAAAAGGTTACCTGCTCCTCTTATTTCAAGATCACGCATTGCCAGCCTGAAGCCTGAACCTAAATCACTAAATTCCCGAATTGCCTGCAGTCTTTTTTTGGCATTATCTGTTAAAACATTCTGAGAAGGATAAAGTAAATAGGCATAAGCTCTTCTGTCTGAACGACCTACCCGGCCACGCAACTGGTATAATTGAGCAAGTCCAAATTTATGTGCATCATCTATAATAATTGTATTTACATTTGGAATATCAAGCCCGATTTCAATAATTGTGGTACATACTAACACATCGTACTTTTTATTGTAGAAATTAATCATGATATTCTCTAATTCTTCTTCTGGCATTTGGCCATGAGCGGCAATAATTTGTGCTTCTGGTATAATCTTTTTTAATTTATAAGCTACATTATCAATATTTTCCACCCTATTATGAACAAAATAAACCTGTCCTCCTCTTTCTATCTCACGTCTGATAGCCTCTCGGATTATTCCCTCTTTTTTTTCTTTCAAATATGTAATAATAGGCAAACGTAATTCAGGAGGGGTATTTATGAGACTCATCTCTCTTACTCCGATCAAAGAGAAATAAAGGGTTCTAGGAATTGGAGTTGCAGTTAAAGTCAGGGAATCTACCTGTTCCTTTAATTTCTTAATTCTTTCTTTGTGGACAACACCGAACCGCTGTTCTTCATCAACAACTAATAACCCGAGATCATTAAATAAAATATCATTTTGAACAAGTCGATGGGTACCAATAATTATATCAATTTTACCGCTTTTTAAATCAGCGATTATGGCCTGTTGTTCCTTTTTAGATTTAAATCTGGAAAGCATCTCTATCTTTATCGGAAACGGTTTCATACGTTCACTAAAGTTTTCCCAATGCTGTTGAGCCAGGATAGTAGTAGGAGCTAAAATAGCCACTTGTTTACTATCCATGACTGCCTTGAATGCTGCCCTTATTGCAATTTCAGTTTTTCCATATCCCACATCTCCGCAGATTAATCTTTCCATGGGCTCATTTGACTCCATGTCTCTTTTTACATCCAACAGAGCTTTCCCCTGATCGGGGGTTTCTTCAAAAGGAAAGGCCATTTCTAATTCTTGCTGCCATACTGAATCACCTGAGAATGAAAATCCCCGTATTTCTTTTCTACTCTTATATAGTTCAAATAATTCCCTTGCTATCTTCTGAATAGAGGCTTTTACCTTTTTTTTAACCCTCTTCCAGGAACTGCCACCTAATCGGTACAATTTTGGGGGTTGTCCCCCAACTCCAATATACTTATGGACAAGGTTAAGTTGGTCAACCGGTACATATAATTCATCATCTTCAGCATATTTTATAAGAATATAATCCTTATTAACTCCATCCCTTTTCCTTTGGTAGATTCCTGCATATCGTCCAATACCATGCTGTATATGAACAACATAATCCCCAATTGTTAATTCATCAATATGATGGAAAGATTGCCCATGAGGTTTTCTACCATGGTAATCTTTATCTCTTTCTCTTCCAAAAATTTCCTGATCGGTGATTACTATAAGCATTACAGAGGGAATAGAAAACCCATAATTCACCTGACCATAACTCAAGCATATGCTATCAGGATTAAGAACTGCTTTTTTTAATGGTGCTAACTGGTAGCCGTAAATATCACGGTCAGCAAAAATTTCTGCAAGACGTAAGGCTCTTCCTTTATTTCCAGTTATTATTAATATATTTTGCTTTTCCTCTCTCCATTGCCCTAAATCCTTTAAAAATAGATCTAGCTGACCATAATAGTTTCTTGCCAGGGTAGTTTTAATTACATAATCCTCTGCAATAACCTTTTTACAACAATTTTGTTTGCTTCTTTCTGGACGCGAGTCAAAAGTAATGACCTTTCTTTTTTGATAAATCAAATTTTCTAACTGTTTCCAATCCAGATAATAGTAATCCGGCGATAGAATATCATTTGATTCATTCTCTACTTTAGTTAAGTAACTTGTTTGAATCTCTTTTTCATATTCTTTTATAGAATTTTTAAATTCAGAATATTGTTGAATAATCACATTTGTCTCAGAAGGCAAATAATCAAAAAAAGAACCTGCATTATTTTTTTTCTTACTATTGGATAAACACTGTAATTCCCTTTGTGGTAGAAGACTTATCTCTTTTAGTCGGCTAATAGAACGCTGAGATTCTAAATCAAAAAAACGTATAGATTCAACACAATCACCATTGAGCTCAATTCTGATTGGATTCTCTTCTGTAAAAGGAAAAATATCTATGATCCCTCCACGTTGACTAAATTGTCCTGGAGACTCAATCATATAGGAATTCTGGTAGCCTTGTTGAAGAAGGTAGTTTAAAAATTCTTCTGGTAATAATTGGTCTTGGATTTTTAACTTTTTGTATTGTTTATTAAAATCTTCAACAGGCATTATTCTGGATAATATTGCCCGATAATTACTTACAATTATTAGCGGATATGTTGAATCAGTCTCTTTAAAAGAATTGTTAGTTTTGAACAAGGTCAGAAGGCTTAATACTTTCATTCTTTGTTCAATAATTCTATTATCCGGGGTAATGTCCTCATACGGTAAAATTTCAAATGATGGAAAAATAAAAATATTTTTATTTTCTTGCAAGCCAGTAAAACTTAGCAAATCCTGATAAAAATGAAGGGCACTTTCTCTATCTGGCATAATGCAGAAAAAAGGAGTATTTATTTTCTGTTCATCTAACAGGGAAGAGATAAAAAAAGATTTTGCACTTCCCTGCAAGCCCTTTAAATTGAACTGCTTATTCTTATCTTTACAAAAATTATCTAATATATCTTTATAAACAGAGTTATTACTCCACATTTTAATTAATTTCATATTTCCTTCCCCGGAAAAGAAAAGGCTTTGAATTTATCAAAGCCTCATATTTTTTCTACTCTATACAATTGTCCAACTATTTATAAAAATTTAATAACATTATTACTTGATATTTTTGGGTTAATATTTATTTCAGACTATTGATTAATCTCTATATATCTATCCTTAAATAAATTATTTTTATTGAGCAAGAATATTTGCTAATTCATAGATAGATCTTCGAAGCTCATTTTTATTTGATAGAACCTCGGTAAGGGGTATAGCTTTAATTTCATTTCCGAATAAACCAAGCATATGATGGTCTTTTTTGTAAAATAATTGTTCAACTGCTGCTGCACCCAAACGGCTGCCGAGAATTCTGTCAAAGGCAGATGGGAAACCACCTCTTTGTAGATAACCTAAAACTGTTACTCTCATTTCAAAGCCAATCTTATCTTCCAAATATTTGCCTATCTCATAAACATCCCCTGCCCCTTCTGCTACCAGTACTATACAGTGAGATTTTCCCCTTTGATAACCTTTTTTTAGCTTATTGCTTACATCTTCAAGATTAACTGGAAATTCAGGAACAATTACATGCTCTGCACCACCTGCAATACCACTCATTAACGCAAGGTATCCTGAATTCCTGCCCATAACCTCAATAATAAATGCTCGACGGTGAGAGGACGCAGTGTCTTTTATTTTATCAATAGCTGAAATTACTGTATTTAATGCAGTATCAACACCAATACACATATCGGTACCATAGAGGTCATTATCAATAGTCGCAGGCAAACATATAACTGGAAAATTTTCTAATTGGTAAAGATCCAAGGCACCAGCCATTGAACCGTCACCACCAATTACAACCAATACATCAATTTGATTTTCTCTTAAAATATTTGCAGCTTTTCGTACCCCTTCTTTTGTTTTAAATTCTTCACTACGGGAAGTCATCAAAAGTGTACCACCATGCTGCATTATTCCGCCAACACTCTTTAGATTAAGCGGTAATAATTTTTTTTCCAGTAAACCCTGATATCCATAGTGGATTCCAATAACCTCAAGATTATGATATATCCCAGTTCGTACAACTGCCCGAACTGCGGCATTCATTCCGGGGGAATCTCCTCCACTTGTGAGAACAGCAATCTTATCAATCATTTTACTAACCTTTAAATATCCTAAATTCTAAACTATACTAGTAACAATTAACTAATTGTTACTTAGTGTTTGAATTATCTTTTTCTGACCGATTATATTCTCTCATAGCATATTCAAAACCAAAACTTAAAAGATCTTCCAGTGCCTTAACTGCTTTGTTGATTAATTCCGGTAAATATTTTTCTTCTTCTGATAAAAAACTAGATAGGACAAAAGAAGGATTATCCATTCTTTGTAACAGAGATTCACTTTTAATCCCAAATCGCAAACGGGGAAACTCATCAGTTCCTAGTGATTGAATAATTGATTCAATACCACGATGTCCACCAGAGCTTCCTTGCTTGCGTATTCGTATATTGCCTAAAGAGAGATGAATGTCATCATAAACAACTAATATTTCATGCTCAGAAATACCATAATAGCTAACAATTGCCTTAACTGCCCTACCACTAAGATTCATATAAGTCTGTGGTTTAGCAAAAAATATTGTTTGCCCTTTAAACTGATGCTGCAAAAATTGAGAAAAGAAATCCTTTTTCCATTTTTTGTCAATATCTACATTACTGGCAACAAATACATCTAAAATTCGAAACCCAATATTATGTCTGGTAAATTGATATTTTATCCCTGGATTTCCCAATCCAACAATTAATTTCACACCATCACAACCTTAGCTATCATTAAAGTCAGAAATAATACTATTCCTTTTTGTCTTTTTCGACAACCTTTTCTTGCTTTTCTTTTACCGAACCGCCTTGTTCCTTAGCCTCTACTTTTTCTTTATCTTCTGCTAGCCCTTCTTCCAAGATCTCTTCTTCAGGAGCTGCTTCTTCTTCCTTGGTAGGAGCAACTACAGAGGCAATGGTACGGTCAATATCAGTTAAGAGTTTTACATCTTTAGGCAATTCAATATCCTGCAGTGTTATAACATCATTAAAGCTTAGCTGACTTATATCAACAGTGATAGCCTCAGGTGCATCTGCAGGTAGACACTCAACTTCAACTTCCCGCAAAGAAATATCCAGGATTCCACCTTCTTTAATCCCCTTTGGTTCTCCTTCCAGAACAATAGGAATCTGTAAAGTCACTTTCTCTTTCATTGTGATACCGTAAAAATCAAAATGTTTAATTCTCTTCTTTAAAGAATCGTATTGGAAATCCTTGAGAACTGCTATACGGGTAGTATCTTTGGCACCATCCTTTTTTATCTGTAAATCAATTATTCCATGAGCATGTTTTTTATCAGATAAAAATTGATGCAATTCCTTTTCCGGTACTTTTAATAATGTATTATTTTTATCCCTGGGAGAATAAAGTATCCCCGGAACATATCCGGAATTCCTAAGTTTTTTACTCTCTTCTTTGCCTTTATTTGTTCTACTTTCTACTAATAATTTTTTTCGCTTCATATTCGGTTTTCCTCCGCCTCTCGGTATTTTTTTTATTTATTATGTTGAAGTCTTTCAGACTTAAAGCTATATTCTATAAAATATTGTTAATAAAAACAAATTTTTATCTAAATAATGCACTGATAGACATGTTACCATGAATTCTCTTAATTGCTTCAGCAAATAACTGGGCTACTGATAAGCATTTAATACATGGCAAGTGTTTCTCCTCAGGTATAGGTATAGTATTACTCACTACCACTTCCTGGAACAAACCTTCTTCCCAAGACTTTTCCAGCCTTTCTCTGGCTGGTCCGGCAAAAACCGGATGTGTAGCACAAACATATACCTCTTTTGCCCCAGCATTTAATATAGCCTGGCTTCCTTTTATAATAGAGCCAGCTGTGTCTATCATATCATCAACAATTATGGCAGTTTTATTTTTAACACTCCCTACTATATGCATAATCTCTACATTACTATCAGATTCCCGGTATTTATCAATAATTGCGATTGGTTTTCCTAACCGGCCGGCAAAATTCCTAGCTCGCGCTGTCCCTCCTACATCAGGTGAAACAACAATCACTTTTGATAAATCCTTATCCCTAAAATAATCAGACAATAACGGTGCTGCTTCCAAATGATCAACAGGTATATCAAAAAAACCCTGTATCTGACCTGCATGCAAATCCATTGTTAAAATGCGATTAGCACCTGCCTGTACTAACAAATTTGCAACTAATTTAGCAGTTATAGGTTCCCTGGGCCTGGTTTTTCTATCTTGTCGGGCATAACTGTAATATGGCATTACAGCAGTAATACGCTCAGCTGATGCCCTATGCAAAGCATCAATCATAACCAATAATTCCATCAGGTGTTCATGAACAGGGTGAGAAGTTGGCTGTATTACAAATACATCACGACCTCTAACATTTTCATCAATTTTAACATGTAATTCCCCATCAGGAAATCTTGATACTTCTGCCTTGCCCAACTCAATTCCTAATTTTGTTACTATCTCCTCTGCTAATACAGGATTGGCATTTCCAGAAAATACCTGTAACTCCTTACGAGAATAAGCAATCAAATTTTTGCCTCCTTTAATGATTATAACATAAATTTATTTCGATTTTGGTTTCTTCCTCTTTTTTGCCCAACCTTCAATGTTTTTTTGGCTAGATCTGGCAATTCCTAAATTTGCTGCAGGAACATTCTGTGTAATTGTAGAACCTGCTGCTGTATAAGAATTCTTGCCAATGGTTACAGGCGCTACCAGGGAATTGTTGCTGCCAATAAAAGCATCATCCTCTATTATTGTAGGATTCTTGTTTTTACCATCATAATTACAGGTTATGGTGCCCGCTCCGATATTCACATTTTTACCTAATTTTGCATCACCCAGGTAAGTAAGATGACCAATCTTGCTCCCTTTGTCAATAACAGTTTTTTTAACTTCAACATAATTCCCAATCCTAACTTCATCCCCAATAATACAGCCTGGTCTTAAGTGTGAATAAGGCCCGATATTAACATAATTACCTATTCTACTGTTTTCAATAACAGATGAATAAATTCTAGTGCCTTCCCCAATATTTGAATTAATTATATGAGAATAAGGGCCAATATTGCAGAATTTTCCAATTTCAGAGCCGTTAGTGATAAATGTATAGGGGAAAATAATAGTATCCTGACCAATTTTTACCTGACTGTCAATATAGGTATTATTCCTGTCAATTATTGTAACACCATTTTTCATATGTTCATCTGTATTCCTCTGGTAAAGAATACTGGAGACGTATGATAAATCCATCCGGTTATTAATGCCACTGATTTCTTTCGTGTCTTGCACTGCGAGAGTTTTTACAATATAGCCTTTTTCTATTAGTATTTTTACTGCATCAGTCAAATAGTATTCACCCTGATAATTATTTTTATCAACTATCTTTAGGGATTCAAATAATTCTTTAGAATTAAAACAATAAATACCAACATTGATTTCTTTAATTTGTTCCTGACCTTCAACTAAATCACGCTGCTCGATAATTCCCTTTATTTCAGACTTTTTATCCCTTATGATACGTCCATAGCCTTTAGGTTGATCAATATTGGCAGTTAAGAGGGTGCAACTTGATTTATACTTCCTATGATGATTAATTAATTTCTTAATTGTTGAAACCCTTAGCAGGGGTACATCAGTATATAGAACCAGAATAATGCCTGTAAAATCCAACAAATAACTCTCTGCCTGTTGTACTGCATGAGCAGTTCCTAATTGTTTTTCCTGGTAGGCATAGTTGATTTCATTAACATAACTAAAAAATTCTTTTTTAATCCTATCAGCTTGTCTACCGACAACTACTATTTTTTTTTCTACTCCTAAAGATTTTGCAAGTTCTATTGGATAAGAAAGCAGAGGTCTGCCAGCCACAAGGTGCAATGCTTTGGGGATTGAAGATTTCATTCTTTTTCCCTGGCCTGCTGCCAGTATAATTGATGCAATAGAATCCATAGTCTTTTCCTATAAAAAATCTTTCCAGAAAATTTAGAAAGTAAAATAAATTGAGGTATATAATAAATCTTTAAATAATTACTATCTTCAGTACAATGTGGCTGGGGTGGGAGGATTCGAACCTCCGAATGAGGGATCCAAATTCCCTTGCCTTGCCGCTTGGCTACACCCCATCCATATTTACATAATTTTTATGTAAAAAAAATCTCTATAATAAATCATTAGAGTCAGGAGAAGTCTTTTAGACCTATAATTTCTTAATCTCCTGACTCATAATTAATCAAACTAACACTAATATTATAAACAAACCATTGTAAATTTCAAGTGATATTTTATTATTCTTTCTCTTCTGTATCATCCAGGTCAACAGAAACGTCATCAGTTTCCGGTTCCTCTTGTTTTTGTGTAGAGGATTCTCCGGGGGGCTGTTCTTCCCCTTCTGTTGCATGAAATTCTTTTAGAACCGCATTTTGAATCATTTCTCTGACTTCAGTATTGATTGGATGAGCTATGTCTTTATGATTTCCATTAGGTAGAAGTTTGCTGGGCATTGCAACAAACATGCCCTTTCTTCCATCAATTATTCTCAAATCATGAACAACAAAAGAATCATCAAAAGTAATAGATACATAAGCTCTCAATTTTCCGTCTGTTTGTATTCTTCTAATTCTTACATCAGTTACTTGCACTTGCTTACACCGCCTTTTTGTTTTTTAGTTTTCGCTTTTCTTTTCAATTGTAAACATTTCCTTAATAACACATTAAACACTTCTCTTCCTGACCTTCTTGCAATATCTTTTTTAAAAAAGACACAATTCCAGTGCTACATGCTTTTTTGTACCTCCTGTTATATCACAAATTAGTATTTAATAAAAACAAACACAGCAAAATATACCTGCTGTGCTGAGGAGTACCTTTATTCAAGAATTTTAATATTTTTCTGAGCCTTCAATATTTTTTGTGCCTTCATAAATATATCTATTTACTTTTTTGTATATCATTTTATAAGTTTTGTCAAATTTTATCATGCAAAATGCTTATTTGTCAAAAGTTTTAAAACCGTATACCGTATATTGTATTACGTATAACGTTCTTAATACATAATTGAAAGCAAAATTTTACGCATACAATCTATTATATTTGATACACACTTATATATTCTAACTAAACTTGCTTTATTCAATAAGACAATTCTTAAAATATCTACCTGGATCCTGGAATTTGAATTTGATATATACTTATCGTGTTAAATGTTATAGTAAATATCAATTTTCCCTAAAATCCTAAGCCAAGTACTGAAGAACTAACATTCCCAATTATCCTGCAGCATTTATATTATACGGTATACGTAATACGTTATACTATTTTAAAATCTTTTTGATTTCCCTGGTAAGCGCTGCAAATTCCTGTAAACCAAAATTCTCTCCTCTTTGGTTCGAATTGAATCCCATTTTATGCAGTAATTTCTTCAGCTTTTCCTTCTCGACTCTTTCTCCAAAATATAGATTCAGGGAATTTTGAATATTTTTTCTTCTGTGCTGAAAAACTGCCCGAATCAAATCAAACAACAGTTCTTCGTCTTCCACCTGAACTACTGGTTTTTCCAAAAATTTGATTTTAATAATCATTGAATTTACTTGAGGTCTAGGGAAAAATACATCTGGTTTTACCAGGTGTATTTTTTCAATTCTTGAGTAATATTGCGATACTACTGATAATAGTCCGTAATTTTTATCCCCTGGTTGTGCTAACATACGTTCAGCTACCTCACTCTGGACCATTATTACTGCTACTTTTAAACAGTGATGCAATTCCATTACTTTTCTCAATAAGGGTAATGATATTGAATAGGGCAAATTTCCTGTTATTTTTTTAATCGGGGAGCCTTCTTCTTTTTTATTCTTTAAAAATAAACCTAAATCAAACTCTAAAATATCTCCATAAATAATGGTAAGACTATCTCCCTTATCCTGGAATATTTCGTCTAACAATGGTTTTAAACGTAGGTCTTTCTCAATTGAAAAAACATGCTGAGCTGAATTTAGCAAATCTTCAGTCAAGGCTCCCAATCCTGTTCCGATTTCAAAAACAGATTCATTGTTTTCCAAAGAGAGTGATTTAATGATAATTCTGGCTATATTCTGATCTATTAAAAAATTTTGGCTTAACTTCTTTTTCGGAAAAAAATTATGTTGTGATATATAATTGAGTAATTTTTTAGGGGAATTAATGTTATTAGAATAAAAGGAGACCATAAACCTTATCCAATAAAGCAATGGAGCCGGTGATCTGAGTTGAACAGACAACCTACGGATTACGATTCCGTTGCTCTGCCAATTGAGCTACACCGGCCCGTTACTCTTAA
>CAYOLB010000198.1:0-3443 GCA_964404675.1 uncultured Atribacterota bacterium
CGAAGGTGCAGGTGCGGTAGGAATTGCAGCACTCCTGGAAAATCCAAATCAATTTTCAGGACAAATAATCGCAGTGGTACTTAGTGGCGGTAACATAGATAAATCGTTTTTTTCACATTTAAATAGAAAGATTTAAGCTCTTATTTTTTTACTTGCCTATATAGTAAGTTAATACTGATGACGTAATTTATATTATCAGCTATGAGAATATTTTCTCCATTGCTCCTAAAGGCGCATCAGATCCGGTAAACAGTTTAAACTGAAAAGCCCCCTGGAAAATTAACATCTTTAATCCATTTACAACATGACATCTTCTTTCCCGGGCTCTTTTAATTAACAAAGTATCAATAGGATCGATAACAACATCCAAAACAATTTTGTCTTCTAGTAATATATGCTCAGGTATTATTGAATAATCAGTATTTGGATTAGACCCAACTGAAGTTGCGTTAACTAATATATCATAGTCTTCAACTTTTGATAAATCCTCTAAATTACCACTAAGTTCTAACCCAAAATCTTCTACTAATTGTTTAGCCTTTTCTTGTGAACGATTATAAATTAATACAATTCCTCCAGCCTTTTTCAGCCCATAAGCAATTGCCTTCGCTGCACCACCTGCCCCAACAATAACTATCTTCTTGTTTTTAATAGGAGTTTCTTGTTCAACTGCTCTTACTGCTCCAATCCAATCAGAATTATAACCTATTAATTTATTTTTATGATTTAAGATAGTGTTCACCGCTCCAATAGCCTGAGCAATGGGATCAATTTCATCAAGATATTGAATGACTTCTTCCTTGTAAGGCTTCGAAACACTAACCCCCTTAATACCTAATCCACGAATACCCATAATAGCATCTTTTAGATATTTCTTCTCAGGCTCAAAAGCCACATAGACAAAATTAATACCTATTGCCTCAAACCCTGCATTATGCATTTTTGGTGATTTTGACCCTCTGTTAGGGTTAGCCAATGAAGCACAAACAATAGTCTTTGCATCAACTTCCAATAATACCACCTCCATATTATTATACTTTTTTTATCAATTAATTTTCAATAATAAGAGATATAAACTTTCACTATAATATTATTATTAATGCTCAATGATTTTGACTTGAAAACCATTAGCTTTCAATCGATTGTTATACAAAGACATCTCTTTTTTTGTAGGCTTTTCTAAATATTCTAGTGAATAATTTCTTCCTAACATTTTATATTTCTTCTCACCATAAGAATGATAAGGTAAGAGTTCAATTCTTTTAAAACGAATATTCCTTAAAAAATTAATCAAAAGAGATAAATTTATATTATCGTCATTTATTCCAGGTATAACAGGAATACGTATGACAATTTGATCTGTTTCTTTTTGTAATTTTTCTAAATTATCTAAAATCAAATTATTCGGTACACCGGTATAATGAAGATGTTTGTCACTATCCATTATTTTTAAATCATAAAAAAATAGATCCGTATAAGGAATAATTGCTTCCAAATTAGCCCATGCAGAATAGCCACTTGTTTCAACAACTGTATGTATATTACGATTATGACATTCTTCTAACAATTTTTCTAAAAATTGTGGCTGATATAATGGTTCACCTCCTATACGGTTCTTAATGGTTTGTTTTTTAAAGAGCGACTTATAAAATTTGGTATAGAAAACAAACCGAGGGGGAAGCAAAAAAAGAAGCATTTTTGTTTCATATTTTTTCTTTTATCACAATATATACAACTTATATATTTCATATAACTATGTACAATGATAATTACTAATTGTTCAAGATTAACTGTAAAAGCTAACAGATTTTGTCTACAGTATACTTATTTCCAATATTACTTAATATTCAAAGAAAAAATTATTTTTTATTGCTCTTGGTATTTAATTGTAATTTATCATACAAAAAAAAAGAGATTTCAAATAAATTCCAAAAACAAGAAAAATTCCTAAATTTTTATCTATTATTTATTCCAGTAAATTAAATTACATCTTTAAATTTAGAAGATAAAATAATAAATTCCCATTTCATTTCGTTTAATAACTTTATTTTGACTTCTTTGCTCAATTGATTCCAGTTTATTACCTAAGCAGACCACATATTAAAAAATTAGGATATTTTTCTGGATATCTCTGTAAATCATTGGGCTTTTCAACATCAACTGTATTTAACTGTACATAAAATTACTCAGGCTATAATAAGCCTTTATTAATTGAGCTAGCTTACATTATTTTCCTATTTAATAATCCAAAAAAGTTATTATGAAGGAATGTTTTTTTATCTCATAAATAACCCACCATTAACATCAATTGTTTCTCCAGTTATAAAATCATTATCAACAATGAATTTTATTGTTGAGGCAATATGATTAGCATTACCTATTTTCTTTAATGGTGTACTTTCTTTAAATTGCTTCATTTTTTCAGGTGTCGACACTTTCTCATGGAATGGTGTATCAATAACTCCTGGTGCTATAGCGTTAACTCTAATCTTAGGAGCTAATTCGTTAGCAAATCCGCGTGTAAAAGAGTCGATTGCCCCTTTACAGGCACCATAAATTGTCGCTGAAGGTGAACCATGACGCATAGCAATAGAGGTTATATTAATAATACAAGGATCTTCTTCTGCTTTCTCCAGTAAAGGAATGCATAAAGAAGATATTTTCATGGTTGAGAATGTATTTAAATTAAAAGTATCCAACATATGTTCCCATTGTAACTCCCTAGCTGTTTGTCTTTTAATCATGCCACCGGCATTGTTTACCAAAACATCTAGTTTCTTAAATTGTTTTTCTACTTTTTTCACTAAATCGATACATGCCTCTTCCGTTGTTAAGTCTGCCTGCATTAAAATAGGGTTACCCCCATTAGACTTTACTTCTTCAGCTACTTTCATTGCAGCTTCCTTGGAACTGTTATAATGAACAATAATGTCATTTCCTTTTGCTAACATTATGGCAGTAGCAGCACCCAAACCTGTGCTCCCACCAGTTACTAAAATAACTTTAGACATATTATTACTCCTTTCTCTTTTGACAAAATAATTTTTTTTCTATATATTTAAATGAAATTTCGATACCTTAAAATTTAAATAATATCTTTAAACCTTTTTTTTCACTGGCCATATTAAATGCTTTTTCCCATTCATCTAAGGAAAATATATGGGTAATTAATGGCTTTACATCAATTTTTTTGGAAGATAGTAATTTTAATGTTTTTCGCCACGAAAAATTTGTTTTAGAAAGAGAACCAAATACATCAATTTCTTTAAAACAAATTTTGTCAAAAGTGAGAGACAAGGGCTTGGCGGACAATCCGATTTGAGTAAAGACTCCTAATTTCTTCAACAAATCTAACCCCATTTCTACCGCCGATGTTGCCCCGGAACATTCTAAAACAACATTTGCTCCATTTCCTCCAGTTAATTCATTGACTATACCTAGCA
>CAYOLB010000199.1:0-4966 GCA_964404675.1 uncultured Atribacterota bacterium
AAATATATTATAGGACGATTATTTGAATGTGTCAAACAAATGATAAACATATGTGTAACACAATAGTATTTACAAGATAATCACCTGTCTATAGCAAAGTAAGGGGGTAAAAAATGAAGCCATTCTTCCAAAAAAGGCTACTATTATCTACTTTTATTTTAATATTACTATTGTTTTTATTTGAATTGGGATCATTTTCTGTATCAAGTGAACCATACAATTACAGGAAAGTTTGGAATTCATGGACAAATTGTCAGAGAGATATATATCTTTGGGGTTTCGAAGACTCAAGGCATGTTATTTTTAAAAAAATTACAACCATACAAGAGCTTAAAAACAGCCAAGAGCTACCTAATTATAAATTATTAGAGAAGTTAAATCTTATTAACGAAGTTGCCCTTAATAATATACATATAACTTCTGCTGATCATGGAGACTATAATATTTCTATAGATTTTACATTTAAAGAATTCGATATTGAAGTAATAAGAGATATAATGAACGAGGTATACAAAGAGCCAGTAAACAGTTATATATCTTTTAAAAATATGATTTATATTGCTATGGACAAATTGTCAGGCGGGTCTATAGAAAAAGAGTTAGAAGAAGCAAGAAAATCTGCTATAGAATCTGATTGAAAAATAGAATTTTATATACAAAATATATTATAAAAGTCATCTTCTACTTCCCATAACTCTAATTACAGGAAGTAGAAAAGAAGGACTATAAAATAAGCCTAATATCCAATACTAATACAGGAGTAAATAATGGCAAGAATAGCAATTTTTATCGATGGTGGGTACATACAGAATATTTTTCGAAAGCTTAATACAAAATACGATAATTTAGATTTTGAAAAATTAATCCAATGGATTAGTGGCAAAAATATAATCTTTAGGACTTATTATTATGATTGCTTACCTTACCAAAGTGCTACTCCTACTAAAAAAGAACGAAACCTTTTATCAAAAAAACAAAAATTTTTTAATTCACTTGATAAGATTTCCCATTTTTGCATTAGACGAGGAAAACTAGTTTACAGAGGAAAAAATAGTGAAGGTAAACCAATATTTGTGCAAAAGCGGGTAGATCTAAAACTAGGTTTGGATATCGGGTTTTTAGTCTATAATAATAAAGTTGATTTAATTACAATTGTTACCGGAGACAGTGACTTTATGCCAATAGTAAAAATAGCTCAAGATTATGGCATAATTGTAAATTTAATACATGGACCTAAGCTTACCTATCATGAAGAATTATGGCGACAAGTTGACGAAAGAAAAGAGATAAACGAAACAAACCTTAAAAGCTTTTTAAAATGAGAAAACCGCTCTAATTAAAGAGCGGCCTCTCTTGGATAGATATCTGGCCTTCTATTAAGAACGCCAGTATACATTGCAGCTTTTAGCTGTACCTTATAAATAGCATAGAATATAGCATTTGTCAAATTATTGTCTATTAGATGCCTGACCAATGCCTAACAAGAGTTTCTTTTTTATCATTCTTTTTTACTTTAAAAATTAGACAATATCAGGATCAGGGTTTAAAAAATACAAAATATTATACTAAACCAATCATTTTAAAAAGTTGGGAAATAATGAGCAAAAAAGATGATACTATTTTATCCATAGGAGAATTAGCCAAACTTTCCGGGTTTAGACAAAGTACGCTAAAATATTATACTGAAATTGGCATATTGCCATTTACCCAGGATGGGGAAAGATTGCTCCGGAAATATAAAAAAGATGAAGCACTAAAACGCCTTGAAGAGATCAAGAAATTAAAAGAAAAAAGATTTACGATTAAAGAAATTGTTAATTATTTTATTTAAAGGTAAAAATTTTTACGTATGATACTGTAATCAAAAGATATATCGGCATCAGCCAGGAAGAGATCAATAATATAGAGAAGAAGGTGTGCTTATGAAAATAAATCTATAAGAAAAATCATAATATATCGATTTCAACGCCTTTACAGGTGGGGAGTTCTCACTTAATTAAAAGTGGTGATATTTTATAGATTTAGGGGGCAAATAATGAAAAAGAAATTATTTCTAGTAGTTATGTTTCTAGTATTATCTGTATTGATCTCAGGTTGTATTGATGGACTACCTACTCTTCCAGCCGATACCAATCAACAACTCAGGGCAAATTTCACTGCTGTTATTACTACAAAAGCAGTGGACCCTCAGTACGTCTACTATGTAGTTCACTTTGACGCATCCAGTTCTAATGGAAATATTATAAACTATAATTGGAATTTTAAAGATTCGGACCCAAACATGCTTGCTAATACAGGAAATGGGAAGATAATAGATCGTCATTTTTCTTTTTCAGGAAATTATAATATCGAACTAACTGTCATAGATAGTAAAGGTTCTACAAATTCAATAGTTAAAACCATAACTCTATTGCCAGATGATTCGGTATTTATAGCAATTATTGAAGAACTAAATACTCCAAAAAAGATCGGGGATTATATGGTAAAGAAATTTACTTATGAACTTCATGATCCAGGTTGTCAAGATATTTATATTTTATGGAAGACTAAAAAGGGTGTCTGTGCTGACTTTGCTAATTTTGGGGTTACCATAGCCGATTACCACGGGTACGAAACCTATAGTATAGCAGTAAACAATGGCACAAGTCATGCGTTAGGTGTATATGTAGAAGACGGTAAATATACTTATTCTAGCAATCAATATTATTCAGGAAAAAAATTTAACACTTTTAAGGAAATTTTAAATGATTATTCAAATACATGGAATAGTTATTGTGTATGGAATCATGATAATGAACGTGTAGAACAAAGTCCTAACTATTAAATAATTTTAAAAAGAGTAATAAATAATTTAAGTGATATTTATCTGTAAAATAGCAATCATCAATTTCAAAGGTTGCTCCGGAAATATAAAAAAGATGAGGCACTAAAACGTCTTAAAGAAATCAAGAAATTGAAAGAAAAAAGATTGACGATTAAGGAAATACTGGATTACTTTCTTTAATAAAATACATCAGTCCTATAATAATCTTGAGTAATTAAGAAATGGAAAGAAATTTTAATCAGTTATTTACCTGGGAAAATAAAGAAAGAATTAATTATCTAAAAAATTTCAAAGAACATGTAACTTACTATTTCAATAATATAGAAAGCAATAACGTAGGAGATTGGTGGGAAAACAAAGAGGCAAAAAAAGAGCGTGAAATAATAAATAAATATATCGACAAGGCTCATGCATATATAAATGAAAGTAATTTATCCACAGAAATAGATTATTATCCACCTCCAATAACTGGGCAAAGCCCACGAGTTGTCGATTTAGTTTTTAATACATTTAATTTGTTAAACCATCATATTTCATACGATACTTTATTAGATATTATTAACAGGTCTATCGGTATCTATGAAAATAACACAAAAAACGCAATTATAAGAACATTCAACCCGTTTTTTTGGATCGCTTTATTAATAGATTATATAATTAGTATACCTTTCGAAATTCTTGTAAAATATAATCTTATTGATAAAAATAAAGCAGAAAAATCTTATATTGTGAGGATAATTAAAGTCATATTATCTATGATCTTTCATTTAATAATATTTGCAGAGGCGTGTTTGCAACTTTTGAATATTACCGGTTATTTGCCTAAACTTATAAAATAATTAATTACATTGCATTTACATACCATTTATGGTATATTAAGTTAGGATAATTTATGATTCCAGATTTTAATAAACATGGGAACTTACCAGCTGGCATTTATAGAGAATCAATAGATGATATTGAAAAGAGATTTGGTTTAAATTCAAAAAAGAGAATTTCGTTATTTAGCAACTTTCGTAATTTTTTAGAATTAATCATGCCCTTTAAAACAAACATAAAACAATTTATCTTAGATGGTAGTTTTGTTACAGCAAAAGAAAATCCTGGCGATATAGATTGCATTATATTAATTAACAATAACACTATACTCACCCCAGAAACAATTGATAAATTGGCAAATGCTAAAAAACTATACAATATACATTTATTTATATTTAAAGAAATAAATATTAGTAATTACAAAAAATTCTTAGACTTCTTTAGTAAAAATAGGGATCTAAAACCAAAAGGTGTATTAGAGGTGTTGTTATGATTAAAAATAAAAGGCAGTATAAATATACCTTGTCAAAGCTTAACGAATTTAAAAAAGACTTAGACCAAATAAAAGAACAGTATAAAGACGATGAACAAGGATTAAAGCTATTTACCCAGGGATATATTGAACATATTGCTCAATTACAAGATGATGTCTACAGATATGAAAAAATGAAAAATAATCCTTTACCCCAGGAATTTATTATTCGGAGTATAGATGAAATTAACAAATATCTTGTATGGTTAAGATTAGGTAGAAATATAACTCAAACTCGATTGGCTAAATTAATAAGATGTAAGCAATCAGATATTTCAAGATTTGAAAGAGACAACTATAATAAATTTTCTTTGTATACTCTTAAAAAGATTCTTGATGCTCTGGGATCTAAAATTGAAATAAGGTTTATTAACGAAAAAAGTAAACCATTAACTGTTGAGGATTTTTATCTAAAAAATGATACTGATAATGAATTAAAAATAGCACCTGGGAAATATCAACCTTTTCCAGATAGCAAGGAAAGTAATGTGCCGGATAAAAACGAAAAACTAACACCTTTACGGGCTTAGTTGTACCAGTTTTCACTTTCTTTAAAGACAAGGAGGTTTCTGATGAATTTATCAGAAGAAAAAAAAGCTATTATTGTTGATGAATTTAATAAAGTTTATGGATTAATGAAAAGTGCAAATAATATTGGCGAAAAAATTTTCTACTACAGTGCAACTTACGCAATGGTATCAAGGGTATTCAATATTGAGTTTGATCCCCTTCTCATTTTAATGCATTCTATACTTCAGAATACTTATAATGAAATCAATAATTTCGCAAGT
>CAYOLB010000200.1:0-8135 GCA_964404675.1 uncultured Atribacterota bacterium
ATCACAATGAGAGAGATATTTCTTGATTTTTCTTAAAAAGTTGAATTAATACTTTTATGGTTGTAAACTGATATAATTGATTTAAACTTTACTTCATAAAAAACTTTCAAGGCGATAAATAGAATGAAAATAGTTATTATTGGTGCTGGACCGGTTGGTTGTTATGCTGCTCAGCTATTAAAGCAAAAAGGTTATGAGACTGTTTTATTGGAAGAACATTCCAGCGTGGGAAAACCAGTGCAATGTGCAGGCATTGTATCCTCAAAACTAATATCTAGTGTTGAACCCTTTATTTCCCGGCAAGCAATTGTCAATAAGATTAATAGATTTGTAATAAGTACTCCTTGGACAGAAGAATTTTCTGTGGATATTCCTGGTGTTGGCTGTATTGTAAATAGGGAACAATTCGATTTAGATCTGGGGGAAGGACTGGATATCCGTTTAAAAAGACGTGTTGCAAAAATAGAAAAAGAAGATAATGGTTATTGTGTAAACACCGAAATTGGTGAAAAGTTTAGGTCAGATATTTTAATTGGGGCTGACGGTCCTGATTCAATTGTCCGTGATTTCATGCTGAATGATAGTTTTAGCAAAATTAAAAATATTAGTAGTGTGAAAATAAAATATTATTTTGGCATGCAATACCAGGTTAGATTAGATAATATTTATCAAGAAATTTCCAGTGATTCAATTCAAGTTTTTTTTGATGATAATATTCCTTTCTTTCTTTGGGTTATTTCTGAAAACAGGGAAACACTGCGCATAGGAGTAGTTGCCAAAGTGGCTAAAAATGCTAAAGAAATATTGGATAAATATCTTATTAGAAAGAATATAAAAGGGAAAATTATTGATATTATTACTGGTAAAATATCCCTGGGCTACATTCCAAGCTGCAATAATAACATTGCCTTGGTAGGGGATGCAGCCTGCCAGGTAAAGCCATTGACTGGTGGTGGTTTGTCTTTTGGCATCCAATCAGCTCGAATTCTTGCTGATTGCATAGAATATAATAAATTGGAAGAATATGACCAAAGATGGAAAAAGAAATTTGGAAAAGAAATAAAATTTGGTTTAAAAGCAAGAGAGATTTATGAAGAATTAGATAGTGAAAAAAGAGAACAAGTTTTTCTTTTGTTTAAAAAAAATTCTGGCTTTATTGAACAGGCAGCTGAATTTGATAATCATTCCAGATTGTTTAAGGAGGCCTTTAAAAATCCTCAATTATTGATAGATGCAGGAAAAGTTTTAAGATATTATTTAGAAGACATGTTAAAATAGGTATATAGATTTCTATTAATTAAATTTAAGTAAAGCCAAGATGTTATATAGGAGGGAAAATTTATGAAAGCAATTATTCTGTGTGCCGGTAAAGGAACGAGATTGAGACCGCTAACCTATACCAGCGCAAAGCATCTTATTCCACTAGCAAATAAACCTGCTCTTGAATACGGGGTTGAGAAGATTAAAGAATGTGGAATAACTGATATTGGTATTATTATAGGCGAAGAGACAGGAGAGGATATTAAGCATGAGATAGGAAATGGAGAAAAGTGGGGAGTTAATATTACTTATATCATGCAGGAAGAACCATTAGGTTTAGCCCATGCCGTAAAAGTGGCTAGGGATTTTTTGCAGGATGAAGCTTTTTTGATGTATTTAGGAGATAATCTTCTAAGGAATAGTATTCTGCAATATCGACAGAAATTTGAGGAAGGGAAGAAACAAGCTTTTGTACTGTTGACCCATGTTGAAAATCCACAAGCATTTGGTATTGTCGAGCTGAAAGATAAAAAAATTGTACGTATGGTAGAAAAACCCAAAGAACCGCCTACTGATTTGGCTTTAATAGGTGTTTACTTTTTTGATAAGAGTATTCACAAGGCTATAGATAATATTGAGCCTTCAGCCAGGGGTGAGTATGAAATTACCGATGCTATACAGTGGTTAGTAGATAATAAGTATGATGTTGAAGCCGAAGTTATTGAAGGATGGTGGAAAGATACTGGTAAACCGGGAGATATAATCGAGGCAAACCGTTTGATATTAGAAGACATACATAGGGATTTGGGGGATGCAATTATTGATACCAAATCCAAGGTTTTTGGTAGAGTTAAATTAGGGAAAAATGCAGAAATAATTAATTCAACTATCTTGGGTCCTGTGATAATTGGCGAAAATGCAAAGATTATCAATTCTTATGTTGGACCATTTACTTCGTTATCTGCCGGGGTGAATATTGAAAACAGTGAAGTTGAATACAGTGTTATTATGTCCAATACGCATATTGATAATATTAGGTGCAGAATGCAGAATTGCTTGATTGGAGAGGATGTATACATTTATCGTTCAGAAGAAATGCCCAGAATTTATGAATTTGTTCTATCAGATGATAGCAAGGTAAGACTAATATAGTATTATAATTGAATTTAAAAATATTTAGTTGTATATAATTAGAAAGAAATACCTGTTTGAAAGTAAAAACGGAATTGGGAAGGTTCGGAAAGAGCTTTCCCGGTTCCTATAGTTACGATGAAAGGATTATTTTGGGCTTGGTTGAATTTAAAATATAACTCTGCGCCGATAGCTGCATTGATTTGAGAAGGCAACTGTGCAATCTTACCCTCCCAGGTTTGTCCAACATCAATAAATAGGGCACCAGAAACTCTTTCTAGAAAAATTGAAGCCCAATCAAAGCCAATTTTTTTCTCTACCTCCTTAATTGGAAAACGATATTCCAAACTGCTGGCTATAAGTTTATTTCCGCTAAAATGAGAAGAAGGAAAACCTCTAAGCGGGAAAGAAGTGTTATTAATAGTACTATATTTTGTATTGTTTGAATTGCCTCCAAGGTAAAACTTCTCTTTTTGAATTGAATCTTCTGTTGAAGATCCTGCAACTAGACGAAATGCCATGACCTGATTTTTAGCTGGTAAGGGAAAGTATTTTCTACCATCAAAAACTATTTTGTGAAAATTTGCGTCACTTCCAAGTATCTTGTTGGCATGCTGGTAACTTAAAGAAAAAGAAGTGCCAATTTCAGGACTGATAGATGATTTGTAACTTTCCGTGTTGCTATAACTATAGCTAAGGATAAGAGAATTTATTTTATTGTAAGAAAGTTCACTATTATCATCTTCTGTCTTTTTAAAACTGTATAGTTCATTTTGAAGTCCTAGTGAAAAGTTTTCAGAAAAATAGCGAGCAGAATCCCGCTGAGAAGTATATCCTTCTCTAGGAAAAACAAGTTTTGCCTGCAATATAGCATTGGTATACTCTGCATCAAAAAAATTTTTTAATTTATTATCATCCAGAAGAGTTTTCCCTTGCCAGGATATTGTAAAAAATGGTTTTCGTGAATAATCAGTAAAATTAATATCATAATGAAGAGAAGGAGTAAAAGAACCCCATGCTAATTTGTAGGGGATATTATAAAATTTTAAATAATCCTGTGCCAGGCTGGAAAAACCAAGATAGAGTTCATCTGAAGTTAAGGCAAAATAAGGAGTCCAATAAGTTGGCCATATACTATCCCAGGGAGAATAAGTTGATACATGGGACGGTTCTCTGTTTGTCTTGTTTACCTGGCAATCAGTTTCTTGATACAGAGAATCGTCCTCTGTATCAAGCTCTACTGGTTTCCAGAGTAGATCTTTGGTTTCTGTTAAATGCAGCTCATAACCTGATGCATGATATTGGATAAAAGCCAGCTTTTCACCATCTGGTGAAATTGCTGGTTCAAAGGCACCAGTTATAACATTTGTTAATCGAAATAATTGTTCGTCTTTTATATTATAGGCATACAAATTAAAGATTCCTGTTCGGTCTGAAGAAAAGTAGAGGTTTTTTCCATTTGGAGACCAGCTTGGGCTGATGTCGGTATATCTATCCCTGGTAATGGAGTAAACAGTCTCTACCTGGTTATTTTTATCTAATTTTAAGATATAAATGTCCTGGAAGCCATTTTTCCACATGGAGAAAGCTATCTGTTTACCATCAGGTGACCAAACAGGTTGTGCAATCTGTGTTCCATCATTGAAGTTAGTAAGAAATAACAGGTTTTTGTTGGTCAATAATTTCGGTGCAGTAGAATTATTTTTATTATCTTTATTGTTTGCATTGAAAAATTCCAGGGATTGTTTTTCGAGTGTAAATAAAACGAGATTATTAGTCCCTGCATGATTGATTACTGCGACAATGCTATTGTTGTCATTATCAGGATGCCAACTTGGGTCCTTGATCCGCATTCCTTCAGATAGCCTTATTTGTTTGTTGGTTTCCAGGTGGTATAAAAAAAGATCATAATATTGGTAAAATTCATTATAATATAAAAGCTTGCTATAAAGAAGGTATTTGCCATCTGGTGATAAGGAATAGGCACTGCCATGGCCATTAGTTCTGTTAATTACAATATTTTCTTCCTTTTTTGCAGGATTGTATGATCGAATAGTAGGATATAGTTCTGTGCTGTTTACCTTGTAAAGTATAGATGGTGAGTTGTTACTGCTTTTGGGCAGCCAGAGAGGATTGTCAACCCAGTAATGGTGTTCAGTTATCTGTTCAGATTCTGTAAGTGGGCTAAATTGGTATATTTCTTCCAGCTGGCTTTTGTAATGCTGTAATTGTTCTTCCTGCCAGTTTTCATAAAGTTCATCTTGATTAATTCCCAGAATTTTATTTAATGCCCAATTCATCCCCAATAGTGGATTAGAACAGAATTTTTCACTGATAGCTAGCAATTTTTCTTCACCAAATTTTTGAACAATATAATGAACCAGGGATTGTCCGTAGATATAGGGTGCATTTCCTCCTGGCCAGGAAGTGAGATAGGAACTTTGCAACAGGTTTAATTTTTTTGGTGTACCCTCTAAAAAATCAGAACGGAGATACATATCGTATCTATTGTCTACCATTCTGCCGCCAGTAGTCCATTTGCTCTCATTATAGATTGCCAGACCTTCTGTAGCCCACATTGGCTGGAGTGCATTAGGAGCAATAACTTGCCCCAGGAAAAATCGGAGAAAAGTTGTTCCATTGCGGGTCATATCAAAATGGGCTAAATGGGTATATTCGTGAGTTATTAAGATTTTTAACCAATTCTCAAATCTGGTATCAAAGTTTTTAAAGCCAGGTGCAGTAAGGTTTATTCTAATCGCACGATGTGGGAGTACAGAAGCAAAGCCATAAACAGAATCACTGAAGTCTTCCAAGATGATTGCTATTTTTTGATTTTCCTGAAAAGGTTCTCCGAAATAGGGAGTTATCTGTTGATAGGTTTCTTCAGCTATATTCAAAACAATTAAGGCGGTATTTTTGTAATCAAATGCTTGTTTGATCGGGCTTTCCCCCGGGTAAATAACCAAGAAATTTTCACTTTCTATTGTCTGCCAATCCAGAGAAGGGTCATATAATCTTGCTTGGACAGAACTTGATATGGTAAAAAAAATGGCTTGCATCAGCAAAAGCATTGTGAAGGAATATATCAAGATAGATTTGTTATTTTTTATATTAATCATTTCTATATTGTTTTTTCCTGAATTTTTGATTATATATTAATTACTATAACTTGTTTTGCAATTCCTTACAATAAAAACAAATAAAAAAATAGGTTTGTCTTGGAAACCTGATTCATATTAGGTATAATTAAAAATAATTTAGTATATATAGCGGAGGTAAATTTTGGTAGCGAAGAAGCAAGAAAATAAAAATAATTCTACTAAAAAGAGAAAAAAATTAATTGATATTCTATTTTACAGTATAAGTGCGGTTGTTATCCTGGTTTTACTTTTTATCGGGTTGAGACAAAGGGGCTTGTTGCCTTTATGGATTGATAATCTGCCATCATCACAGATTGCAGAAATATCGGAAGAAGTTAGAGAGAGAAGGGCTGAATTTCATATTATCAATGCCCATGAACATGTTCAGAGTGAAGAAAATCTACCTACATTAAGGAAGGCAATGGACGATTGCCAGGTAGAGAAGTTGGTTATGCTGGGAACCTCAGATTTTACATTTTACCTTGATCCGGAATATGGTTTTACCGGATATGATGAAAATAATAAGAATATTGTGAAAATGAGCAAGGAAAATCCAAATGAGTTTGCAGCACTGGTAACGATGGATCCCAGGGATGAAGATAAGCTGGAGAAATTAAAAAAATATATAGAAGATGGGGCAGCTGGAGTTAAGCTATACAATGGGCATGGCAGTTTTTATGATCTGTTTTTCAAGATGCCACTAAATGACCCGGTGATGATGGAAGTATATGAATATTGTGAAAAAGAATCAATACCAATCCTGCATCATGTTAATACTGGACGGTTTTTAGAAGAGATGGAAAATATTTGTCAGGAATTTCCTGATTTAGTACAAATTATTCCACATTTTATGTTATCTTCCGGTAACCTAAATAGATTAACAAGATTGATGGAGAATTATCCACAACTTTATACTGATATTAGTTTCGGCCATCCTGATTTTCTAGTAGCTGGTTTTGGAAGAATATCTAATAATTACCTTGCCTTCAGAGATTTTATGGATAAATACCAAGACCGGATAACTTATGGTACAGATTTGGTAGTGACAACTTATAAGGCAAAAACAAGAGCTTATATAGATGATGTACACCTTGCTTATATGGATTTATTGGAAAAGGATGAATTTACACTACCAGATAGGATCTATAATATGATGTCCAGCGATGCGAGAAAAAAAGTAGATGAAGATAGGACGTATCGGGGACTAAAACTGGATGATGAAATACTTCGTAAGATTTATCATGATAATGCTATGGAATTATTTTTTCGTCAATAAATGATTTTAATTAAAAAGACAATTAAACTCGAAGGGAATAATTATTAAAAGTGAAATATATTTTGGTTGCAGGAATTGCTTTTTTTGTATCATATATCATTACTCCTTTTATTGCCCAGGTAGGGAAAAAGCAAAATCTTGTTGACAGACCTGGTTACCGAAAGATACATAATGATTCAATCCCGAATCTAGGAGGGATTGTAATATTTTTCGGTTTTATTCTGAGCATTTTATTTGTTATTCCTATTGAGGGTGAAGTAAAAGGGTTATTAGCGGGCAGTGTTATCATTCTTCTTTTGGGAATCATTGATGATATTGTAGATATAAGGCCTAGATATAAGTTTATGATTCAGATGATACCCGCTTTGCTGGTTATAGGTTATCATTATCAGATTATTAATCAGTTTATTATTAACCAATTGTCATTCTTAAGTATTACAGGTTACCTAATTTATCCAATTTTGCTATTCTGGATTACTGGGGTAACTAATTCTATTAACCTGATTGATGGACTGGATGGTTTGGCTAGTGGAGTTTCGATTATTTCCCTTTTTACATTTTTTGTATTGGGGATTATTATTGATGGTAATTTTGAATTATACAACCTCTTAGATATTGCACTTCTGGGAAGTATGCTGGCTTTTTTCCGATACAACTTTTATCCGGCAACAATGTTTTTGGGTGATTCAGGGAGCACTTTTGCTGGTTATATGCTGGCATCAATTGGAGCCTTATGGGTGATGGTATCTGGAAATGTTTTATTCTTCTTAGTGCCTTTGATTATATTGGCTCTTCCAGTGGGAGATACGCTTTTTGCAATTTTCAGGAGATACAGAAATAAAAAACCTATTTTTCAGGCAGACCAGGGGCACTTACATCACCGGTTATTAAACAGAGGCATATCTCATCGGAATGTTGTATTGATTTTGTTAGGAATTAATGCACTGTGTTGTATAGCAGCATTGCTAATCGTGTTAAGTATTCAATAACAATAGTATCGAGTATTCAGTATCGGGTATCGAGTTAGTAAATACAGTAGCTATTCATTTGAACCAATTAACTAATTAACCAATTAACTAATAAACTAATGAACAAGAACAGCATTCAGTATCGGGCATATAGTATCGAGTATCGAGCACAAAGACAAAATATAGTTTAAAGAAATCTAATTTTTTACTAATCCAATTAACCAACAAACTAATTAACTAATTACCAAGAGTAGTATTTAGTATCGAGTATATAGTCAAAAATACAATTGAGAGTTACAAGATAAAAATATAGTTTTCGGTTATCAGTTTTCAGTTCAATTAAATGCAAAATACAAC
>CAYOLB010000201.1:0-1628 GCA_964404675.1 uncultured Atribacterota bacterium
CAATAGTAACTAAAGATATACCTCCTAATAGTGTTGCCGCAGGAAACCCAGCAAAGGTTATATCCCCTATCCAACAATTCATCAATAAAATCAAATCGATAAGCAAAAACAAAACAATATTCGGTGAGGACTATAAAATTAATAACATCAACGATAGAAAACGCGAAGAAATTATCAAATCTGTTTCCGATTCTATAGGGTTTATTGTTTGAATCTCTTTTTTTCAATCAACTTTTTTCTAAAATACTAGATTTGTCTATAGATGCCCTGCCTTTTTATCCTTTTAAAAATTATGAAAACATTCCTGCACCATGGATAGTATAAGCAAGAAATTAGCTTCACACGGAAGCATATATCTACTGGGCAACATTATACGGCGTGCTGTAAGTCTTGTAATGCTTCCGATCTATACCCGCTTTTTAACGCCAGCAGATTATGGAATTATAGAACTGCTCTCTATGGTGATTGATTTCGCCGGCATTATCCTGGGACTGAGAATTGGCCAGGCCATATTTCGGTTCTATCATGAATATGACAATATACATGATAGAAATGAGGTACTAAGCACCTCATTATACCTCATCAGCATATTAGACATCTTAGGAATCTTGCTTATTGTTGCCCTTGTAAAGCCGATATCTTATGCAGTTTTTGGGAATTATACCTCTGCAAGCTACTTATTGCTTTTTTCAGTAACGCTGCTGTTCCAATCTATGATTGAGATCCCCATGCTCTTTTTAAGGGCCCAGCAGCGACCATGGCTTTTTGTTACATTCAGTACTATAAAGCTCGTACTTCAGCTTGGCCTTAATATCTATTTTGTTGTAATAAAAAATATGAATGTAGAGGGAGTTATCTATAGCGCCTTAATCTCTGGCGCAATCATGTCTGCAATTCTTACAATTTATACCCTTTCCATCACCGGAATGAAATGGTCATCAAAAAAGGCAAAAGAACTGTCTTCCTTTAGTATCCCTTTGGTATTAACAAGTATTGTCACCTTCTACATCACCTTTGGAGATAGATACTTCTTGCGGATTTATCATGGCCTTACAGAAGTGGGCATATACTCACTTGGATATAAATTTGGCTTTCTTCTAAGCTTTCTTGTAACAACACCATTCTTTAACATCTGGGACTCAGAAAAATACAATATTTATAAAAAGCCTAATGCCAGGGAAATCTACCAAAAAACATTTCTTGTCCTTTCCTCTGCCGTCATTTTCGTTGCAATTGGGATTTCAATATTTGCCAAAGACATATTAAGGTTAATGTCAGATCAGTCCTTCTGGCCAGCATACAAGGTGGTTTCAATAATACTTGCTGCTTATTTTATGGATGCGTTAATGCCTTTCACCAATCTAGGCATTTTGATTAAGAAAAAAACTATAGAAATCACGTATGGTACTCTTATAGGGGCTGCAATGATAACTCTTGGCTATATTATACTCATACCTCAATATGGAGCCATCGGCGCTGCATGGTCTACAGTATTAGCATTTGGTACGAGATTCATTTGGGTTTCCTGGAGGGCTAAAAAACTTTACAACATGCAATTAGCATGGAGTAAATTATGCCTATTAGTAACAGTAGGAATAATAGCATACATTGGTTCAATGTTTAGCCCC
>CAYOLB010000202.1:0-1561 GCA_964404675.1 uncultured Atribacterota bacterium
GCATGATGGGGCAATTTTGCCTAAAATAAATAAAAGAATAGCTTTTTCTACGGACTCTTTTACTGTAAGCCCTATCTTTTTTCCTGGTGGGAATATTGGTGATCTAGCAATTCATGGTACAGTTAATGATCTGGCAATGTGCGGAGCAAAACCAGAATATTTAAGTGTTTCTTTTATTTTAGAAGAAGGAATTTCAATAGATTCTTTAGAAAAAATAGTCCGCAGTATGGCAAAAGCATTAAAATATATAGGAATTAGTATTGTGACCGGTGACACTAAAGTTGTTAAACATGGCGAGGTGGATGGTATATTTATTAATACAACTGGTTTGGGATATATTGAAGATGGCGTTTTTATAGATGCTGAACAAGCAAAAGAGGGTGATTTGATTCTTATAAATGGACCAATCGGAAATCATGGCATTAGTATCTTGGCTTCACGGGAAAATTTAGATTTGGATAAGGAAGTCTATAGTGATACTGCTCCTTTAGCAGATATGGTAGAACAAATGTTAAGAACTAGTAAAGATATTCATGTTTTACGTGATCCAACTCGTGGTGGATTGGCTACTGCTTTAAATGAAATTGCCCAGTCATCTAATGTGACAATTGAAATTGATGAAGACAAAATTCCGATTGATAATAATGTACAAAATACCTGTGAAATCTTGGGGTATGATCCTCTTTATCTTGCCAATGAGGGAAAGTTAATTGCCTTTATATCTCCCAAAGATGCAAATAAAGTTTTAAATAAGATGAAAAATTGTAAATATGGAGGACAATCTACTATAATTGGTAAAGTAGTATCAACAGGCAAAGGGATAGTATATCTTAATACCTCTATTGGTGGGAAGAGAATTGTAGGGATGCTTAGTGGACAGCAATTACCTAGAATTTGTTAGTATGCATGTTTAATGATGTACATGTAAGATATATTTAATTGATTTAATTTAACCATAAAAAGATTAAGAAAATCTATATGACAATTTTTACCTGCAACTCAAACCACTTGTAGGGGTTCTTAAAGTCACTTGCTTTACGGGTGTGATATTTACTTAAAGATAAATAAATCAATTGATGAAAAATAGAAGAAGAGGGGTGTTTATTTTGAATGATAAAAGAGAAAGCATTCCAGTTCAATTAGCACGTAAAAGTATTATATATTATTTAGAGAATAATAAATTTATGGCTTTGCCAGAGGATGTTCCTGTAGATTTGACTAAAAATCGTGCTGGCGTGTTCGTTTCTTTAAAAAAAGATGGGCGTTTGAGAGGGTGTATTGGTACCTTTCTACCAACACAAGAAAATATTGCCATGGAAATTATAGAAAATGCTGTAAGTGCTGCTACTCGTGACCCCCGTTTTCCTTCGGTGTCATTAAAAGAGGTTGACTTATTAACTGTTTCAGTTGATATATTATCTCAACCAGAAAAAGTTGATGATATTTCGCAGCTTGATCCTATAAAATATGGTGTTATTGTTAGCTCTGGATATAAAAAAGGGCTTTTATTGCCAAATTTAGAAGGTGTAGATACGGTTAAGTATCAGCTTGATATTGCCAG
>CAYOLB010000203.1:0-7724 GCA_964404675.1 uncultured Atribacterota bacterium
TTTTATGGTTCGAATCCTCTCTCCCCAGCCAATTAGGCTCTTCTCAAAAAACCGGGCTCTTCCCCAACAAATTCCATTCGGCTCTTTTATTTTCAAGCTATTAACCTTTGACATTATTAACGCATTGCGTTAATATATGCTTATGATAATTTCTTTTAAAGATAAGGAAACTGAGAAAATTTGGAAACAGGAATATTCTAAGCAATTACCTAGAGATATTCAAAGGGTTGGGTTAAGAAAGTTAATAATTCTTCATAGGGCAAAAGACTTAACTGATTTGAAGATCCCTCCAGGAAATAAATTAGAAAAATTGACTGGGGATAGACAGAATCAATACAGTATTAGGATTAACAATCAATGGAGAATATGCTTTTATTGGGAAAACGGAGTTGCCAGCTCTGTAGAGATAACAGATTATCATTAGGAGGATAGATCATGAATAAAATTGAAAATATTACACCAGGAGAAATTCTTTTTGAAGAGTTCCTTAAACCATTAAAGATAAGTGCCTATAGGTTGTCAAAGGATACTGGAATGCCTGCTACACGAATATCCCAGATCCTTAAGGGAAGGCGTAGAATTACTGCTGATACAGCACTTAGATTATCCAGGTACTTTGGAAACTCTGCAGATTTCTGGATGGGCATACAGGATGAATTTGATCTACGAGAAGAAGCTGAGAAAATTGAAGCTGAATTAAATAGAATCCCTAAGGCTGTTTGAATTTATAAAAATTTACAATATATTAATTTTATCAAAAAAGGCTCTCTATTCTTAAAATAAGTTAAAATCATCTAAAAAAGCAAGAAGGTGGGGATTTTATCAATTCTCCCCACCTTCTTTATAATAACGCTGTGGTTTATTCCTCAGGTACTATCGGTTCCTCAGTTTCTATTGGTTCCCCAGGTGCTATTGGTTCCTCAGGCAGTTCATAATCACCACAGCCAACAACGCTAACCATAAAGGCAAACATCAGCACCAGAATCGCTACTATTGCTATCTTTTGCCATTTGCTACTCATTTTTACTCACCTCATTATAGTTTGGTTACAAAATATGAGTACACTAGTAATTATAGGGGGGGAGTTTTATAAGTCAAACCTAAAAATATTATAATCTTTCAAATATTTTTTATTATCATGTTGGATTTGCTTTGTCTGATTTAAAAAAGATGCAAGCTATTGTTGTTTAAAAAGTATTCAGATCCAACATACCTTTGATTTTTGAGGTCCCTGATTTACCATATCAATAGCTCATTACTGGTATAAAAGCATTTTTTGATTGTGTAATTATGATTCTAACTCTGTCCACAGTCCCCAGCCAAACATGGCAATCAATATTCAATTTTACTTCTAAGCTTAAAAGTTCTTGCTATAGCACTATGTGGGCAGCCAATATGTGCGCCTTTCAAAGTGACCAACTTCCCTAATCTTAATAAAAGTTTTACAAGAAATTGTGGCTTTTTTAATAAGATGTATTCATTCTGAATTTATTATAATACATATTTTGTATGTAATAAGTATTATTATGTTATTTAGGTGAAAAAGAAGTTTCCAGTAAGGTCAGAAAATAATTAAAGAATTAATTCCCCTTTTCTTATATTAATATTATAATTATGCAACTAAATAAAAATAAATAAAATAGAGGAGAGATAACGATGGAAGAGTTTTTCGGTCGCATTGGTATTATTATTCTGGTCGCTGTAGTCGCAATCATTATATTGGTAGTTGTAATTTTGATTGCTGTTTTGAGGAATAGGAAGAAAATTGGTATTTACAAAAATTATATAAAGCAAAACTTCCCCGATTTTCCAGAAGATAAACCATTTTTTACAGCAAAACAAAAAAGTAAAACAGTAACTGGTGACATCTCCCTTCTTATCGATGAGGATAAAAAAGAATTAATCTTACTACTCGCAGGAAAAGGTAATGAAATAGATCATAAGATTTTTCCATTCCGGGATCTTGCTGCTGTTGAGTCATCTGGTGAAATAATTAGCAGAGGTATTGCCCCCAATAGAATTTACAGTTATCGGAAGACAATGGTACTTAAATTTAAAGATGGTAGTTCATATAATTTCATATTAGAGAATATAAGCAATCAGCATGGAGACGACAAAGGTAGAGATGACCTAGAAAACATTTTTGCCCCTTGGGAAGCTAAATTAAAAGAAATCATTGAATAGTAGACAAGGCACCCCTAAAAAGTATTTAAGCTTATGCTATTTATAATTGGTAACTTCATTTGAGAAAATACAATTGTTTATAACTTCAATAACTAATTTAGATGATATATGGGTAATTCCTTTATAAAGAGAGAGAAGCATGGCAAAACAATGGAAACCATTTGAATCCGAAGGGGAACCATTTTTCAATGAGTGTGATATTTGCGGTAAAATAATTTTTGGTAAAGATACACACCTGAATAGTATATGCCTTTGCTGTAAGAAGGCGGTATAGTCTTGTCCACAATATTTGAAGCAATCCCTATAAGACCGATCCTTAATCCGCCAATCTCTTTTATGATATACGATTTATAGACCAACTTATTTGTCTCTTTATTGTAAACATTGTTTGCCAGCATCGGATAATTAAGTTCAGCAACCCGCTGGTTAAATATATTTGGACCATAAGCAAATTCCCAGTGGGCCATCATGGCATCAAGCCCCAATGAATTCAAGATAGGGATCAAGGCCTGTCCCTGTGTGTCCAGGACAGGATAGGTGCTGTGCATAGTATCACCGCAGTCGCAAAAAAGAGTGCGCCCTTGGTTTTCAGCCCGAATCTGTTTTACAATCGTGGCAATGCGGGAATAGCCTCCCATAAGACGATAGACCGTGTGATCACTCCGCCAGAATATCTCCTGGTGTAAATCAAAATAAGCATGGCTGTCGTTCATTTGTAGAATAGAAGTCTCAATAAAAACTTGGTATAAAAATATCCCCACTTAAACCCAATATTTCAGTTCTAACTTCGTCCAATGTGGCCAGCCAGTATAAATCTTATTCAATATTTATTTTTCAATAGTTATAATTACTTATGTATGAAACACTATAGGTTAAAGAACAGAAAAGATTTAATTGAAGCAGCAATAGGAATAGTAATATTTTTTGTCATAAGTTACCTGTCAAGATTTATTATCCCATGTTCGGGCTTGTTGTAATATCAGGCATTGTCTTTCCCCTTATCTGGGCAAAAGTAAAAAAGACTGGAGCTTAATTGGATTTACTAAAAAATCTATGAGAAAAGCTTTTCTCTGGGGACTAGGAAGCGGAGCAATTATTTTTCTTTACCTTTTATTTGATGGTTTTAAAAGTGTGCCTTCATTTACGGATATGCTAGTCTTAAAGCTTGCAGTAAACATACCTGCCTGAATTATAATTGTTGCGCCTTTCCAGGAATTCTACAAGCCAAGACGTAGCTTCGCTGCCAGCTTTCTGCACTGGATCTTTTTCTTGCACAACAGTTGCAGCTTCTGTATCAGTGGAATTTTTAAGTTCCTTAATCTGTACTCCGCATTTTGGACAGACTACCGCTTCTTTGCTTATGGGCTTACCACAGCTAGGGCAGTAGATCTCATCTGCTTTCCTTTCCTGGGTTTTATTCTTCCATATTTTTACCCTCTCCTTTACCATATGTTTTGATTATATTTTTTCTTAGATTGTGTTTTACTTTTTATGCGGTCAAACTTCCCGCAAGTTTTTACAAAATCCCTTTAATCCCTATTGCCGTGGCCGGTAAACAAAATTCAAATCAAGATGTTTTTATTAAAATCATACATCGTCAATATCAACAGGACCTTATTCTACAATCTGAAATGTTTTCATAATATCAATGAAAATAGGTTCATAAGAATCATAAAGCTCTATTTTTGACCTCAAATCAAGCGCATAAGCCTTCCCCTCTGAAAACACATAAAAAGTCCGGGATTGAGTAAGTTTACTCTTTCCTATGGTTTTTACTTCTAAGGCAAGAAATCCAGGTATTTGAGTTTTCGCAATTGATAATAAGCGGTCTCCAAACTGGCTTTCATAATTATCTTTTAAAGTGTTATACTGATCATTAGATGGCGTTCTGTTAAAGAAGCTGTCTTCTATTATTGTAATACTGAATACCGCCTCACCAATATCTTCTGCCCAGCTGTCGCCAACGTATACTCCGCCAATATAAGCATAATCACTTTTACTTGCGCCTTCCATCGATGTGCTTAACATTTCACCAATTGCCCTGTTATCGATTATCCTCCAGTTTGAAGGGTACTCGAATAAAAATACATCATCGGCAAAATTTGCGGTTCCTGAAGCTTTGCTTTCATCAAGATACGAGACTTCGATTTCTCCGACATATGCCTCTTCAGTGGCGCTCTCTCCCTTTTCTTCCGAACTGCTTTCAGGGGAGGAGGTATCCGGGGCTGTACTCTGCCCTGCAGTGAACCAGTTAAGATAGCAGACTATGAACTAAAAACTAGGACCATTAAACCAATCCCCAAAAACTAAAATAAAAATGGAAGTACTAGGTTAATACCTAGCCATAATACCATTGAAAACCTATAAATCTCACCGTTACAATTACAGTGATGTGCCATTATACTTATTAAAAGATGAAATCTTTTAAATAGAAGGTAGTGAAGAATATAAAAATTAGAGGTTTACCCAGAGTCTGTTACAGTCCTTTTCAAAATGGTTATTAGTATTTTTTTAATTTTCATATAAATTAAATGAAAAAAGATAATTCTAGAAAATATGAATCTTTAAAAAAAGCAGGTGTTTATGCATGGTCCATCATCGGGCTCCTGATAATTCTTGGTCTTTTATTCTATGCTTTTAATGCTATAAAAGCAGCAATTATTCCACTTCTGCTTGCAATAACGATCGCTTTTATATTAAGCCCATTTATTGGTTTTATGAATAAAAAATTAAAAAATTTTATTTCTATTTTTATAGCTTATCTTGTGATAGCAGGTCTTTTATTTCTTGTGCTTTTTTTTGGGATACCAACAGTAGTAGAACAATTTCAGGATTTCTCCAGCAAGATACCTGATTACATCACTAATATCATTAATTTTATTAATGAAACAGCTTCAAATAGTCCTATTTTAGAAAATTCAGATGTCTTTCCAATAGATGCAGAGAAAATTACGCAATATATAGGAAACACATTTTCCACTCAGGATAGCACTTTATTTCAAAACGTTGTTGATTTTACAGGATTAATAATGAATTTAATAATTATTCTAATTGTTGGTCCTGTTTTAAGCGTTTTTATTGTTAAGGATAGTAAAAAATTGAGATCCGTTGTAATAAGAGCAATACCATACAAATACAGGATGGATACCGATGAGTTATTGGATAGGATCAATAAAGTAACTGGTGCTTATCTGAGGGGAAGGATATTTGTGGCTGCTATATTCGGTGTACTAGTATATATCGGTTTGTTGCTTTTTAATATTGATTTTGCTTATCTACTAGCTTTTTTTGCTGCAGCAGTTAGTCTGATACCATTCTTTGGTGCATTTATCGCAGCCATACCCTCTGTTATCGCTGCATTTTTGGTCTCTCCCCTGACAGCATTATGGGTGATACTATTTTTTGTTGGACTTCAGTTTATTGAAAACTATTTTATCGAGCCATTTATTATGAAAGAACAAATACATCTTCATCCTGGTCTAACTATTTTTGTATTGATCGCAGGTAGTGCTGCTTTTGGGTTTATAGGGCTTATCCTTTCCGTACCTTTAGCAGCAATCTTGCAAAGTATCCTAAAATATTTTTTCTTTGAAAGAAAAAATCTAAGTCTTAAAGAGAAATAAATACTCAAAAAAGAAAAAAACTTTCAAGATCTCCATTCACTGATTTTTTTAAGATCTTTTAATTCTTTTTAATATCTGGTTCCAATTTTTTAAACAATGGGACACTAATTATAAATTGATTATGGTCAGAATCCTCCAGCCAGCCATTTATTACATTCAATTATTTCGCATCTCCATTCCAATAACATAAAGTCCTTACCCTGAATGTTAAATTTACAAAATTTATTTAGATTTGTTAAGTTTGGTTCATTATGTAACGTTGGGGTATAATATTAAACTGTTTAGTTAATTAGAATTCTTATCGGACAGAAAACAAATGAAAATAAAAATATTGATTAAAAAAATATTTTTATATTTCATAAAGCTGTATAAAAAATTTATTGAGGACAGATGTCAGATATTTGCCTCTTCTATAGCTTTTTATTCTATATTATCCATATTTCCTGCACTGCTGATATTTATTTCTGTATCCGGTATGGTAATTAACAAATTCTACTTACAATCCAACATACTGGTATTTATCGAAGAGAGAATACCTATAATATATGATTTTGTTTACACTAATATAATAAACATAGTAAATAACCGTACCAGTTTAGGGATAATAGGATTTCTTATTCTGTTTATCACATCTGCATATGTCTTTGATTCCGTACAAGTTGCTTTAAACGAAATATTCAGGACTGAGACACACAGGAAGTTCTGGAAACAAAAAATATATGGTTTCTTAATAATGTTTTTAATCTTTCTTATCATAGTAATAACTTTTAGCCTTTCAACAGGTCTCTTTTATCTGTCTAATATCCTGATAGATTTATTAAATATTGAAAAATCTTTATCAGCAGAGTTATTAAAATTATTATCTATAGTAATTGGGATATTCTTTAATTTTCTAATTTTTATCCTTATTTATTATTTTGGTATAAATAAAAAAATTAATTTCAGACAAATATACAGGGGGGCAATTATTGTTGCAGTAGGTTTGGAAGCTGTAAAACATTTATTTTTATTTTATCTAGACCGGTTTGCCAGTTATCAATTGACTTATGGCTCTGTTGGTTCAATAATCGCTTTCCTCAGCTGGATATATATCTCCAGCCTAATACTGCTTTTAGGAGCCGAAATAAACTCTTTAAGATTTAAAATCTAATACTATAACCAAAATTTCAGGTTAATAGGTGAACAATAGGATGTGATGTTGATTTTGCAGCATCTTTTTCTGTTTGTAAGTGTTTCAAGAAATAATCAATATATTGGTTCATAATAGGATAGAGCCTAATAGTATTTGATAGTGTTATCAAGTATTTTGTTGATATAATCAGAGAGGTTTTATGGTATTTTTTCTATTACCATATCAATAATAAAATTACAATATGGTGATAGCTTTTTTGTCTTTCTAATTCAATTTTATGCTAAGGTAAATAATATTTGAAGTTTTAAAATTATAATTTTGGTTCGAATCTTCTCACCCCAAACTATTCGAATAAAAGAGCTAATTAAGATATTTCAAAAAAATTGAAGCAGCTTGTCTAGCCTTAAAATAAAAATGGAAGTACTAGGTTAATACCTAGCCATAATACCACTGAAAACCTATAAATCTCACCGTTACAATTACAGTGATGTGCCATTATACTTATTAAAAGATGAAATCTTTTAAATAGAAGGTAGTGAAGAATGCAGAGGTAAATAAAGGAAGGGATGGCAATTAAGATAAGTATATTATTAATACTGGGTCTAATTGTCTTAGGTATTATAATTATTTCAACAGTTTTTAGTTGGGTATGTTATAAAAAGTTAACCTATTAAAAAAGTAAAAATAATAAAGCATCTACGGGCTCACGCCCGTAGTATTTTTTTCACAATTCAAGCTGCGCTTGTCCGCTGTCCTCCCTGCCCTGCAGCTCAATATATTTTTGT
>CAYOLB010000204.1:0-2321 GCA_964404675.1 uncultured Atribacterota bacterium
CTTTTTCATTCTTAACTTGCTCTGGATTCAACTTTCCGGCTTTAATATATCGCGTTATAGTTCTTTTGGATTTGCCTAGTTCCTGGCAAACTTCTGATATATTTAGATTATTATTTTTAGTCATAAATAATCATCAGCCCTCTTGTTCTTTATCTTCAAACTTTCACATTTTCTTTCACATTCTTTTAATTTTTTAAATAATTCTTTTCTGTCCTTACTATTTATTTCATTTTGTTCTGAATGCCATATTTCTATTCCAGCAATTACAATAAAAAATATTATAAAATATAGGCTTATATTCCCACTCGCAACTAATATAAATACAACAAAAGTTATAAAAAAAGCCAGTACTTTTATAATACTTTTAACAGCTTTAAATATAAAATCTAATATCTTATCAACCTTATCAATTCTATCAAACTTATTATTTTTCATATCACTATTATATATTAACTTTCTTTTTTACCTTATCTTCTAAAAAGCACTCTAAATATTATTATTAGTAGCAATGTTACTAATAACCATTCTATTGCTACTGCTCCCCATAGAAATATCTTTAATACATCCACGCCTAAAAACATATCTATAAATCTTAAAAGAGCTTCCATTATATTTTGTTCCCCCTACTGTTTTCCTTTCCACTCAAGGTTTGATACTCTTGAATCAATTTTTCTCTATCATATTCCCCTTTGTTAAACTTCTGGATCAACTCTTTTAACTGCTTATTTTCATTTTTCAGATTAGCATTGTCTTTAGATAATAAGTCCATAATCCAATTGGTATAAGCTCCCATTTGCCCCCCTGGAATATTACCAATCCATAGTATCTTTAATAAACAACCACAATAACCATATTATTACCGCAATGACAAAATGTCCCCAAGTCCAGCGCCAGATATGGTCGAGTAATTCCTTCAAGAGACCTATTAGCATTGTTTGCCCCCTGTAATAGCCTAAATCGGTTAAATAACGCCCAAATTTCAAAAATTTTGTATTACCCCTACACACATATCTCTTTTTCTAAATTGTTTATTTCTTCCTGGTTGATCCCCAAATATCGTTTGGTTACCGTAACTGATTTATGGCCCAACTTCTCTGAAATCTGCTCAATGGACGCTCCCTGTTTTCGTGCCTGGTAACCCCAAGTCTTTCTTAATGAGTGTGTTCCATATCTTTCACCTTCAAGACCTGCTTCTTTTACCCAATCCTGGATCATTACCCAAACCCTGACCCTCTCTAATGGTTTATTAGATCTTTCACTTTTGAATAAATATCTATCCGGATCTATTGCTTTTATGGATTCAAAAAAATTCTCTAGTGCCTGCTTAATCACTTCGTTAAGATATATTTTGGCATTTCTACCGGTTTTCTGTTCCTTAATGAATAAATAGTCTTTGATATTGCCCTGCTTATCAATAACATCTCCAACCTTGATAGAAAGTAAGTCGCTGATTCTCAATGCTGTATTGACTCCCATGACAAATAATAGATAGTTTCGATCGTTCCCGGATTCTTTTAGATTCCTTTTGATGGCCAGGATCTTTTTTTTGTCCCTAATCGGTTCTACCATATTCATTTTTAACACCTGCCTTAATTAACGTTATATCAAATTTTACATCTAACGTTAATTTATGTCAAGTGTATTTTATAAAATATTTAGCATAATTTTGAAAAGTCCATACAAATCAATACTTTCAGAACTTTTTTGGGATCTATTTTTACCCTAACACAAGACCTATTGTGTTAATATATTCATGATTCCGGGTTTTTCTCTAATGGTTATAAACCTTATTGCTTTTAAATTTTTCAAATATGAAAAGATTTTGAGATCCTATTTTTTATTTGACTATATTTAGACTAAAATTTTACTGAATTTGTACTAATCCTGTACTAACTTTGTACTATTCCTGGATCATCTCTTTTTATCTTCCCCCCGCCGGTAGCGTTACCTTTGGGCTTATCTGTCCTATTAACCGTAACTCTACCAGGATAATTGACTGCTAATCGCTACCGTTAATATTGGCCTGTTGGGAAAGTTTATCATCTCTCAATATTGCCATCAAAATTACACTCATAAATAACTGATCCTGGAATATTCGAGGGCATATCGTTACTTATGAGTTAGTCTTTTACTTATCTCTTTAAGCTATGACGCTTAGTAACAAGTAGAGTATTTAAAGCGATTAGCACTCCACCACCTTACTAACCAGGTATATTTGAAGGCAACAAGTACATAACATGACATTATCTCACCCTGTCCAGGGCTTATTTTCTGGCCATATCCAGGGTAGACGATAATGTTTAGTTATGTATAGTAAGGTT
>CAYOLB010000205.1:0-6090 GCA_964404675.1 uncultured Atribacterota bacterium
ATCCTCCCCTATTGTTCTTTTTACAGCCTCTATTATCCCAACATGTTGAAACTTTATTCCTGGCCTGAAACCCTGGTATCTTATTAAAGCATTTGCCGCATGAAACATACTGTTATAAACAAGGGCAAGTGCTGCTCCATCATCATCTTCTATGGCTTTTGCTGTTTCCAAATCTTTTCTTGCCCGCCTTAAAAATCTCTGAACCTGATCTACCCCAATAGCTTCTTCTTTCTTAAGTTTTCCTTCAGCAATCAGATCCTTGTAATCCAAGATCCTCTCCTTTTAACATTATTTTCGGTCCCTTCTTAATACTTTCAATAAAACTATCTTTATCTCTTAGTCTGCTTTTCCATTCTTCTTTAGAATAGTATATATAATTTATCTCCCGGAAGATATTTTTTTCAAGTGCATTTATCTTTGAAATAAATCCATCTTCATTAAAAATATTATTATTAATTATCAGGCATAAGTCTATATCTGATGCAGAAGTTTCATCACCTGATGCAAATGAACCATATATGAAAGCTGTGACTATTCCATTCGTTTCATTGATTATTTTTTGAATACTTCCCTGGATTCCGATCGTCTTAAATATTATTGACTTAAGTTCATTATATAGTGAATAATCTTTATTGAGGAAAAAATATTTCTGTTTCCCTCTTAGCTGGGATAAAAATATCCCTTCCTTTTCAAGTTTTGACATTTCCTTTGAAAGATTGCCGGGATCTTCAGAAAGTCTTACAGAAATTTCTCTTAAATATAGTTCATCATCAGGATTAGTAAAAAAATGAAGAAGTATCTTATTTCTAAGTCTTGATTTTGTAATTTCTAAAAAATTTATCATTGTTGTAATCACCTACAACAATTGTAGTAAATACTTACAACAATTTCAACAATTCTTTGTTAATCTTATTAAATAATAATATTCTTTTTATTTATAATACTCAGGAAATTTTATTTTTAAATATAAATACTTCAGTAATCAATCAGCCAGCTATCCTTATTATATGTAATACGTAAATATATCAGTTAATTGTAAATAAAAATCATAAAATGCTGTTATATATTGGAATTTATTGTTCTGGTGGGCGAAGGGGGACTTGTTCTTTCGTCTCGCTACCGCTCGCTGCAGAGACGCAGACTCCTGCGCTTCGCTCCGTCCGTCTTTTCAAGTCCTATGCAACGTGGATCCACCACGTTTCTAGCAGGTTTAATTTTATCTTTTATTTTCGGTATTTGTAATTTTATGGTGGGCGAAGGGGGACTTGAACCCCCATGTCCTTGCGGACACTAGACCCTGAACCTAGCGCGTCTGCCAATTCCGCCATTCGCCCAAAGTTAGGTAAGGCTAAACTATTAATACTCTAAAAAATCTAGTTTATTTTATCTATTTTAAATACAATTTCAAGTAAAATATCTCTATCAGGCATATATTAACCAACCTTTAGGCTCAGGAATCTTTCGGCCCAATTCTTTTGCGGTTTCAATCCATTCTTCAATTATTAGTGTAATATTTTCAAGGACTTCTTTATAAGAATCTCCATCTGCCATGCATCCCGGCAGTTCCGGCACTTCTACGATATATGCCTCGTCTTCTTTACTCCAATAAATAATAATCTCATATTTAAACATTATTCACCACAAAATCGATTCTTAGAAAATATAAATTGAATATGCGGAAGAGAGTTCTTGTAAATGATTCTAAGTTTTTTATTCATACAGCAACTTTTTTCGAAAAACTATCTACCGGTACTGAAATAGTTTTATTCCACTTTTCTTTTCTCTTAATTCTGTTTTCAATTTCTTTTGCGACTTTTGCAGTGAGATATTTTTCATTACATTGTTGGCAAACTCCAACTGGTACATCTCTAAAAATATACAACTTTCCTTTATAACGATAATCTAGCTCCACTTTTTTATTCTTTACTTCTCCACCGCAAAAGGAGCAGTCTCCATAATTATGCATTATTTTTTACCTCCTTTTTTTGCTCTTTTTCTCTCATTAATCCATTTCGGCAACTTTGGAATATATATTGTTATTATTCTAACCCATTTTATAGATGTATATCCATAAACAATATGAATTGGATTACCCTGTGAATACCCTAATATAAGGCAGCTTGACCCTCTGAGGTCATTAGCATAGTCCTCCAATATCTCTCCGCAGGAAATAGCCTCTTCTAAATCGGAGATTGATATGTCTTCAGCATATCTTTCCTTTTCTGCATGAAGACTAATTTCATATTTATCACATTTTATCTTCTCCTTTATTTCTTCAATCTCCATCCAATTCCTTTATATATTCTTTTTTCAAATTTACTCATTTTCATTATTATACTATAAGATTCAAATCATGATCGAAAGAAAAATTTAATATATATCTCGAGTTGGTTAGAAAGGTTTATATCGGTAAGCTTTAGTCAAAATCAAAATATTTCATCATATCACCCAGGATTAAAGAATCATTAATTTCAGTTTCCAGTGAATGCTCAACCACTTCTTTTTCCACAAACTCCTTATGTTCTTCTTCTGTGAGTATATGTCCCATAGTACCAAGCCTTATATTTGAACCTAAATACTCCTTAATCTCATACTTTGTAAAAGAACCTTTAATCATTTCAGAAAAGTCAGTTAGGATACCTTTCAAAGCATTAACTTCCTTTTCAGATTTTTCATAATCTTTGTCTAGATCTATAATATACTTACTACCTGATACTGCTTTTTTAGGATTATAATCAGGTTTTTCCCTTTCCTCTTTAATCTTTGCCATTCTTTCCTGATTGCTTCTAAAATCATTGCAAAGATTGTAAAATTTCTCCCCTATAATATAACCAAGTGCTTTTTTAAGTCCGTATTCTTCTCTGATATTTTCTGCTGCCGAAACCCAATTCTCAAGTTGGTTTTCGTCTGTAAAATAGGAATATTTCATGGTATCACCTCTAGCAAGCTATTTTTTGCCTTTACCATTTTAAATAATTGCCAATATATTATATATAATCAGGCTCTGTTGCCAGTGATTTATTAATTTTTAAGAAATTATGTTGTATAGATTTAGAAGAATATTTAACACGATTATATTTAAAAAAATTAAATACCTATAAAATTATAAATATCTTAAGCCTTCTTTAGACAGAATAAACTTTTTTCCAATCACTTTAAAAGCGCAGCAACTGAAATATCTTCATCCAGCTCTTCCCAGTGTATTCCTACACCCTTTCCAACAAGCCTCCACTTAAGCCTCTGTTCATTTGTTGCTTCACGTAATCTTGGAAACCACTCCAGGGGAATGCTTATCTCTCTGCTGTCAAGAAGCCGGATATGCATCATCTCTGAATCAAACCATACATCGGTCGCCATAATCTCTGAGGTTTTAATACTTAAAATACTCATTCCACTTCTCCCTAAAAAGATTTAAATTTTCTAAAACCAAGCCTCTTATCTCATTTAATTCCTTTGCACTGTATCCTATTGAGCGAGCAAGCTGCACAGGATCCAGCCAAAATTTGGCATATTTTTCATTAGATTCAACATGAATATGCATTGGTTCACTGCCTTCATTGCTAAAAAAGAAAAACCTAAATTTACCTTTTTTTAATACAGTTGGCATAATCTAAATTATATAATAATTTAACTATTTTTATATATGCACTTATTTTAAACTTTATAACATTTTTCAGCAAATAGAGATTTACTTACAGTATTCTTTAAAAAATAATATCATTGCTTAAATGCTGGTTGACTGCATTTAGGATTCTGGTCAAATGATAGTCTTTTTCTATAATCGCTGGACGGAATCCCTGCTTGTCGGCAACATAATTAATAATATCTTTTAACTTTTCTTTATCCATTTATTATTAACTTCCACTCTGTATTTACTTTTCCTTTCCTGGAACTTATAAAGGGATTAAAATTTGTATATGTATTTTTGCCACCTATGGATTTTTTAAGTATATTAAAATCATCCCGGCAAACACCGGCTTTTTCAAGAAGAAGCCCTCCTCTTTTACGAACCGCTGCTGAAGGATACTTTATTAGATAGCTTATGAATTTAGAAATATCTATGCTGCTGATCTGTGCATTTATAACAGACTGGACATTTTCCCAGCTGCTCATAGGCCTGAATATAAAGTCTACAAGCGTTCTCTCTTTATCGCTTATAGATATATCTTGTCCTTCAATTTTTATTTTTTTAATTCCATACATTTTTTTTGGAGATGTTTTTATTGCTACAAATTTTATATTTTTAATATTTTTCTTGCCTTCTTTTCCTGTATTAAGAATTGTAACAGATTGAGGAACCTGTTCTGTAAATCCCCCAGTAGCTATACATGGAAGTATATCCGATATAATATGGTATATTATCCATCCAAAGCGCTGCAATGACATATTCATTTGGCATCCAGAGCTGGTTTGGAGCTTTTAGCGGCACTATGATATACCGACCTCTCTTTAACTGTATAAGGCGGTTTCTTTGGGACAGATTATCAAGCATACTGGTTGCTTTTCTATAGCTTCCCAAAACTTTTACTGCATATTCAGTTGTGATAACTTTCTGTTTTTCAAATTCTGCCCTGGACAATAAATAGACTGCATCTTTTGAAAGTTCCGAATATCCTGCTATTTCCATTGTAGTAATACCTTATATTTCCAATTCAAGTTGAATTATAATGATTTTTTACAACATACTATCTTACGTTTTCTTTTTCAAGTTAAATCATTTTAATTATTTTTGACAAAAAAGACAGGTAGTACCAAAATTATTAATACTTATAAGTATATTGATCAAATTTGCATAAGGTGAAGTTGCCGCAGAAGTAAAAATTTAAATATGAAAAAAAGAGAGAGATTAACCTTCGGACAAAACCTTAGGTGTGCTCCCTCATGGTGATTACAATAACATACCATCCCTGTTAACGCTTTGTCAATTCGTACTATAATCACAACTTCTTCATGGATTCTTTGAGCAGATGAGGATAATTCCTTGCACAATGTAAAATGCTATAAATTATGATCTTTTCATCAATAAAACGGTAGAATGCTATATAAGGGTTGATAATAACCATTTTAAAATTGAACTTTTTCATAGGCATCTCAGTAAGAGGTACTCCGGATTTTGGAAAATCTTCAAGTCTTCGTAAAGAACTTATAATATTATCAAGAGTATCATTTGCTGCCTGAAGACTTTCTGGCATAATATAATCAAATATCTCATCCAGGTCTGCATATGCAGCAGGAAGCAATCCTACATTATACTTTTTCATTTATCTTATCCCTTAAAAGCTTATGGGCCTTATCAAGAGAAATTGCAGCCTCTCCGGAAAGCCGCTGCTGTTCTGCAAGCAAGAGTTTTTCACGAAGATCAAGCATGGCTTCCCTGCGCTCAAATGCTTCTATGCTCATAACAACAATATCTCCTTCACCATTTCTTGTTATGTATACCGGCTCCTGTCTTTCATGGGCAAGCTTTGCTATTGCGTTATAATCATTTCGTAGTGTCGTGGATGATTTTATAATCACTTTATATCCTCCAACCATATTTTAATACCATTATTATATGATTATTATGTCAGAATATAAATAGGTTTAGCAAGTAAGTTGATAAATTAATTTTAAGTAATTTTCTTAATACCAAAATCAAACTTAAATAAATTTAAAATCTTTTTGTCTATATTGTCAGTAATATAAATATACAGAATCAGCTCGGTAAAGTTTCCAAGGGACAAGTAATCATCATAGAGGGATCTATACAATTTCTGTGATTTATTATATGTGGTATTTAGCAGATCGTAAGTTTTTTTATTTAAAAAAAATGACCTGGTGATTCCATAAACTTTTCCAGAAGGTTTCTTAAATTTATAGCCAATATCACCAGATACTTTACTTAAAGAATAATTAAATAAATCATTATAAAAATCAAATTTATTCTTCTCTTTATACCCGGCATAAAAATCTAAAAAGTCGCATAAAACAATATAGTTTTGACTGATTCTAATGACTTTTCTAATATAGTCTTTATCACGTCTTCTATCAACCATTCCTGAGTTGCCTTCTTGTTGGTTGTTTACTAACCTGTTAACACTTTTTACTAAT
>CAYOLB010000206.1:0-4600 GCA_964404675.1 uncultured Atribacterota bacterium
CTGGGGCTTCCTTGGTAGAGGAAGACGAAACAATAATCAGAAAATATGCTAAAATCGGCCATTATCTGGGAATGATATTTCAGTTGACTGATGATTGTATGGATTTTGAAGCAACCGAAACAATAGCTAAAAAGCCGGTACAATCTGATTATGAAAAAGATGTAATTACATTACCTCTGATTTATACTTTCAGGATTTTCGAAAATGTCAGGGAAAAAGCCAAAAAACACATATTAACTAGATCTGAAATAAATACACTAGTGAAGAAATCCGGTGGGCTTTTATATACAAGAAAATTAGCTAGAAAGTATCATAAAAAGGCTATTAACTTAATCAGGGAATTAGAAATCACTGAACAAAAGAGAGAAAAGTTGCTTTCACTGCTGGATAATGCCTATCGTGTTTTTTAGTTTCTTCAGTAAAATTTTCATTACATATATATAATATATTAGAGTAAAATAATAATGATAAATAGATTTCTAAGTTTTATAGAAATAAAGACAAAAATCACCAGTATATTTGCCTTTCTTTTAGCATTGGCATATCTTTTTTATATAAAACAACCGATTAACTGGAGATTGACTGCAATTTTCTTTGCTTCAATGTTTATTTTTGATCTGACAACAACATCAATAAATAATTATATTGATACCAAAACCAATGAGCAAAAATTACAATTCAAGCGAAAAACCGCTTTTTTTATATTGCTTTCCCTATTAATTATCAGTACTGTATTGGGGCTATATCTGGTAATATTGACAGATCTCGTAGTGCTTCTCCTGGGAGGATTATGTTTTTTGACCGGCATATCTTATACATTCGGGCCAATACCTATTTCCAGATTGCCATTAGGAGAAATATTGTCTGGCTTGTTCTATGGCTTTTTTATTCCATTTTTGATGTTATATATCAATATGCCGGAAGGAACATACCTTACATATGGTTTTAAGAACGAACCTTTATCTATATTTGTTAGTTTTAATATCATACCTGTAATAACTGCAATTTTATTATCCGTAGCTCCGGTATGTACTACAGCAAATATTATGCTGGCAAATAATATTTGCGATTTGGAAAAAGATATAAAAGTTAAACGATATACCTTACCTTATTATATTGGAAAGAAATCATTAATACTATTTTCCTGGCTATATTATATAATATATATCTCTATAATATTTATGGTATTTTTAAATATGCTACACCCCCTTGTTTTGCTATCTCTTTTTACCCTTTTTGTTGTTCAGAAAAATATCAAACAGTTTTTTCAGCTGCAAGATAAAGAGAAAACATTCCCGGTATCGATAAAAAATTACATAATTATTATGGGGAGCAATGTATTTTTGATATTTTTAAGTGGCTTATTACAATAATAGGAATAATCCAGTTATATGAAAAAATACGATATTATTATAATTTTATTTATCCTGTTAATCAGTTTTTTCTCATACCTAATCTATCAGAATCAGGATTCAATAAATTCGCCAAGGGCTGAAATTTATCATTACTCAGAATTAGTTGAGACAGTAGCCTTAGACCAGGGTGTTAATAAGGTTTTTTCTGTTAAAGGAAAAGAGAATGTTAAGTTCCACCTTTTTGAGGACGGGAGTATTTGTTTCGAAGAATCAGATTGCCCGGATAAGTTATGTATAAAAACAGGAAAGATAAGCAAGCCTGGTCAATTTGCTGCCTGTTTGCCAAATGGTCTGTTATTAAAAATTGTAAGCGCTGATTACAATAATCGGGATGTAGATATAATAGTGGGTAATTAAAGAAGGATTGAGATATTAATAATGGATAATTATGAAGCTTACCGTTTAACCAGAAATATGAGCAAAACGAAAGTAATGATATTTACAGGTTTATTATTTGCCATTGCACTCATTCTTTCTCTGGTGGAAAGCATGTTCCCGGTTTTACCTATGGTGGTTCCGGGGGTTAAGTTTGGTTTATCAAATATTGTTGTAATGTATGCAATATTCTTTTTAGGAGCAAAAGAAGCTTATTTTATTGCCATCTTAAAAGCAATTTTTGTTTTCTTTACCAGAGGTTTTGTAGCAAGCACATTAAGCTTGTCAGGGGGATTGCTATCTATTACCTGTATGTTGCTAATATTCTTTTTACTGAAAGAGAAAGTCTCTATTATAGGCATCAGTATTATTGGTGCAGTTTCACACAATATTGGTCAATTTATAGTAGTGTCAATAATATATGTTGGTATCAGCTTGTGGCTTTACTTACCTGTTTTATTAATATCAGGCATCGTCACAGGTCTATTAACTGCAACATTATTGAGGATACTATTGCCTGTACTAAAAAGACTGGTATAATTAAGTATTATTCTAGTAAAAAATTAAAATGACTATGTAAAAATTTAAAAATATTATTAAATATTAACCAAAAAAGGAGGAAAAAGCAATGAAGAGACTAAAACTTACATGGATAGTTATTGTGATTTTATTGACATTAACGGCAGGTGCTTTCAGTCAGGATATTGAAAATGCAAAAACTGGTTTAGCTGTAGATACTTCTATAGCAAGCTCAACTGATGCAGGCGAAGAGAATGGCCTTGCTCAAGTTGATTCAATTATTGTTGCAGTGACAGTTAATGAAAACAGCAAAATTACAAATTGCGCAATTGATTCAGCTCAGACTAGAATAAATTTCTCAAAAGACGGAAAAATTACTACACCTCTTGATGAAGTATTTGTTGGTAAACAGGAGTTGGGAGAAGACTATGGAATGGTAGTTGGTTCATCTATAGGAAAAGAATGGAATGAGCAGGCTACTGCATTGTCTAACTATGTAATTGGTAAGACAATTGAAGAAGTTAAAGGCATTACACTAAATGAAGAAGGAGTTCCAACTGAATCTGAGTTAACCTCTTCAGTGACAATGCATGTTTCAGATTTTATTTCAACTATTGAAAAAGCGGTTAGTAAGGCTGAAAATGTTGGTGCAGCAGCTGATGACAAGCTTGGAATTGGATTAATAACGACTATTGATATGTCAAGGGATGTTACTGCTGAAGCAGATGGAAGAGCCCAGGCTTATTCTAACATAGCTGCGGTAACGTTTAATCATGAAGGGGTAATCACAAGTTGCTTCATTGATGCTGTCCAGTCAAATGTTGATTTTAACCAGGAAGGTAAGATTACCAGCGATTTATCAATTACCCCGAAAACTAAAAATGAATTAGGGGATGACTATGGTATGAAAGTAGCATCAGCAATCGGAAAAGAATGGTATGAGCAGGCAGATGCATTTGCAAATTATGTAATTGGAAAGACAATTGAAGAAGTAAAGGGCATTGCACTGAATGAAGAAGGCGTCCCAACTGAATCTGAATTAACCTCTTCAGTGAGTATTCATGTAGGCCCATTTATCGAGGTAGTTGAGAAGGCTTATAAGTCAGCAAAATAAAAGAAAAATATTAATATGATTAATGTTTGATAATTATTAAAATGAGAGGTTAGTATCCTTACTGCCTCTCATTTTGTATAATTAGGAAGATACTAAGCTAGATGTATAATGTGTGCTACAAAATATTTCTAAATTTACTGGAAAGACTTGGAAAAATTTTATGAATAAAGAAATTAATCGATATTTAGGAAAAGCCAAAACAAAAATTTATAAAAAAATATTTTTGTTAATAATCATCTGCATAATTATATTTTGCATATCGGCCTGCCAGAAACCAGAGAAAAAAAGATATGAAGCCGAGTTTCTCACTTTATTTGATACAGTGACACAGGTTGTGGCATATATGGATAGTAAAGAAGAATTTTCAGAGCACGTAAATCAAATTTATCAGGATTTAGAGGCATATCATCAGCTATATGACATATATAATTCATATGAGGATACTACTAATATAAAAATAATTAATGATAGTGCAGGACAAGAGCTAACCGAGATTGATGTCTGCATTATAGACTTGCTATTGTTTGCCAAAGATATCTATCAAGAGACGAATGGAAAAGTAAATATCGCCATGGGCTCAGTATTATCTATCTGGCATGAATATCGGGAAAGAGGAATACAGGATCCAAAAAATTCTGAATTACCCCAAATAGATTTGCTTAAAGAAGCAGCCAGGCACACTGATATAAATAAACTTGTAATTCACAAAGAGGATTCTACAGTCTGTCTAAAAGATCCAGAGATGAGTCTTGATGTGGGGGCGATTGCCAAGGGATATGTAGTAGAACAAGTTAGCCTGAAAGCCGTGAAAAGAGGATTTACTTCCGGATTAATAAGTGTAGGCGGGAATGTAAAAATTATTGGTAAAAAAAATTCTAATGGCAAAGAAGAGCTTTGGAATATAGGGATACAAAACCCCGAGTCTCCCGGAACTGAATCAAATTTAAAAATAGTCTATCTATCAGAGCAATCCCTGGTTACCAGCGGAAATTATATCCGATATTATACGGTGAATGGGAAGAAGTATCACCATATCATTGATCCCGACACATTATACCCGGCGGATTATTTTACTTCCGTTACAGTAGTATGCGAAGATTCAGGTGAAGCTGATGCTTTGGCAACTGCAATCTATAATATGCCTTTGGAAGAAGGCTTGGCGTTAATTGAAAAGAAA
>CAYOLB010000207.1:0-36850 GCA_964404675.1 uncultured Atribacterota bacterium
GGCGAAGATCCCTTTCCTGATAAATCATCGCTGCTCAGCTTATTATCAGTACTCTTTATCGTTCGCGCCTCTACCCCACTTCAGGTAAAAAGTGAGGCACACCAATATTTAGTTATTGTTTATATTTTAACAATAAATTTTTAAAAGTCAAATTAATAATAAATATTGTGCTTAATAATTTAATTAATCTGCTCCAATATAATTCTTGCTGTCCACGAACAGCTTTTTCCAACTACTGAAGGGCACTTATCTTTATGCCCACCAGCTTTTTCAAAAATATTTTTATCCTGACTATCTCTAAGATTATAGCTCCTTCCAAAAATCTTTTTTTGTATATCTTTACATAAAATACTTCCATACTCTTCAATAAATCTTTGGTATAAGATCTCCCCTATCTCTAAAGATTTACGATTAAACTGATTGTCTAAAAATTCCTCTTTGCTGCGACCAAATAAATAGCCTATGGCCAACAATCCTCCTACCAATGCACCACAAGTTCCTTCAGTTGAATTGACCACACCTCCAGCAAGAGGGAAAGAAGCTTTTGTTAAATCAGGATAATTAAATTCAAAAACTGTATCTAAAGCTGCAACAACACATTGCGAACAACCATACCTTGTTTTCTCATACTCAAATCCAGTATCATATGCTTGTTCTATTATTTCTTCCTTTGAAAAATTTCTAATTTTTTCATGATTAAACAACATTTCCATTTTATTTTTTACCTCTATTCTAATCTTTGCAATTCCTCATTAAATGAACTTATCAACTTTTTTAAATCATATGTACTCTTCCAACCAAGATATTTTTTTGCTTCTGAATCATCATAATCTAATGGAATAGATAAAAACGGTTTTAGAGGATTTTTAATGTATCGTGCTTCAACAAGTCACAAGACATCAAAAGTCAGAATAGGCCCACATGTTTTATATTTTCCTACATTTAAACTTACTTTTCTATATACTTTTCATGTAAGACCAATTTTCCCCCTTGCAAACAGTGGCAACTTATTATCCAACAGATCATGATTATCCCCATATAATTTTTTTGGTCTTGGAATAACTGCGAAATATCTTCCTAGTAGTAATGACTTTGAATAATTGCAACAATTTTCTTGATGATATTTTTTATGGGCACTACAAAAAAGATGAATACGATCCACATCCATTCTTAAAGCTTCTATCACAACAACATATCGTTTTTGTATATCTATAATTGTTTCAATAATATTTGTAACAATATCATATCACAATGCCTCGTGATATTTGACAGGGTATATCAGCTAATATAAATTTATCAAGACAAATTATGTTCTCTTTAATTTTACCTTTACTCATGCTCAAATCATCATAATACTCAGAATCTATCTTGTAGCAAACTACAATAAATTCTCAAGTTAACCTTATCCTTTTAAACATTTTCTAAACCCTTTATTTTAAAAATAATTTTCTATAATGTTCTATACTTTACCTCCTTTCATAATGAGTATAAGAAGCGAGAATATTATTATGTTGAAATTTTCTTGAATTATAAAAGATTATTTTTATTAACAATTCCAAAGGTATAATTATCAAAATTTTGAAGAATTATTTGTTTTGCATTTTCAATATGTTTTTCCATTAACTTAGATGCCATTTTTGCATCTCTTTGTTTTACAACTTCAAATATTTTATAATGCTCCTCATAGGAAGACCTTGCTCTATCAATTCTATTTAAATCAATTACTCTAAAAAACAGGTAATGGTTTTTGTATTGATTAATAGTATTTGTAAGGTACTCATTTCCAGAATTCTCAATAATTGCTTTGTGAAATTCAGTGTCTGTATGAATAAATGATTTTACTGAACTATCCTTTAAATCTTTCCTGGCATGCTCAAATATTTTTTCCAATTTATCTATATCTATTTTGCTAATTCTGGGAACAGCTAAACGAGTGGCATATCCTTCTAATATTTTTCTAATATTATAAATTTTTTCAACTTCTTCCTTATTAATTATTCTTACATAGAATCCATTCCGAGGTCTTGATTTTATCAACTCTTCTTTAACCAAAATAGAAAAAACATGCCGAACCATACTTCTACTTACTCCTAGTTCCTCGGCAATATTTCTATCAATCAATCGTTCACCAGGTTTAAATTGATGATAAACAATTCTTTCCTTGATAATTTGGTACACTTTATCTTCTAGATTTGTAAATACTTTACCAATTTTTTCCATATCTTAATTACTTCTTTATTTATGTTAACTGTTAACTGTTAATAGCATAACAGAATAAAATAGAAAATTCAAAAGTTTTTTTCTAATTTTTAAAATATCATAGATATAACAAATTGTTTAATTTTCTTTGTTATAATTAAGATCTATTGAAATAGTTTTTGATTATTAATTTACTTATCTTTTCTGCATCAAATCCCAATTCTTTAGCCACCTCTTCTCCGGGTCCGCTTTCACCAAATCGACGAATAAAAATTCCCAGAGATAACTGCGGAATTACTTCATACCAACTCTGTCCAGTTGCTGCTTCAATAACTACCTGAATTGAATTGTTTCCGGTATTAAGAAGCTTTTCCCGGTATGCTTTATCCTGGCTATTGAATGCTCCAAGATCTGGAACAGAAATGACCCGACAGGAAATATTGTTGTCAGCCAATAATTCTTTAACCTGTAGTGCTGTAGATACCTCACTACCACTGGCAGAAATAACGACATCCGGATTAGTATTATCATCAAAAACTATATATCCGCCTTTTCTAAAATCATTCATAGAAAGAGACTGTCGTAATCGAGGCAAATTCTGGCGAGACAAAATCAAAGCAGTGGGTCCATCTTTTCTTTCCAGAATAAGCTGCCAGGCGGCTTTTACTTCCTCACTATCCGCAGGGCGAATAACTCTTAAATTTGGGATAACTCTCAATGATTCTAAATGCTCAATTGGTTGATGTGTCGGTCCGTCTTCCCCTACATAAATTGAGTCATGAGTAAATATATAAATAACTGGTTGTTTCATCATTGCTGCCAGTCGAATTGTATGTCTCATGTAATCTGAAAAAATTAAGAAAGTTGAACAATATGGGCGAAAACCTTTATGTAAAGATATACCATTAGAAATTGCACCCATAGCATGCTCCCTAACTCCAAAACGAATATTTCTTGCATCAAAACAACCTTTTTGAACTTCAGGAAAGTCATCAAGATAAGTCTTAGTCGAGGGAGAAAGGTCTGCTGAACCTCCAATTATATAATTGCATTTTTCTGCAATCTTATTTAATATTTTACCTGAAGCACTTCTGGTAGCAATCTTTTCATTAAAGTCAAAGTCAGCAAAATTAAAATCAGCAGGAACTTCTAGATTTATTCCCTTGTCCCATTCATTCCTTTTCTCGGGAAATTCCCTTGACCATCTTTCAAAGTTTTCTTCCCATTCTTCCCTACGTTTTTTAGAATCTTGTTCCTTTTTCTTGAAGAATTCTTTTACTTCATCACTGATATAAAAAGGTTTATCAATTGGTAATCCTATATTTTTCTTCAGTCCTTCTACTTCTTCTTTTCCTAAAGGGGCTCCATGTGCAGTATGACTATCCTGTTTTGTTGGTGCACCATATCCAATATGGGTTCTTGCCATTATTAAAACTGGTTTATCATTTTTCTCTTTAGCTTTCATAAAGGCAGCTCTTAATTCATCTATGTTATGGCCATCAACATTCTCTATAACCTGCCAATTATAGGCACGATATCTATCACCTACCATTTCAGTAAAGCTCAAATTTGTACCACATGCCAATGAAATACAATTTTGGTCATATATGACAATAAGTTTTTCTAATCCCCAATGCCCTGCTAAAGAAGCTGCTTCTGATGTAATTCCTTCCATCATACAACCATCACTAGCTAAAACATAAGTATAATGATCAACAATATTCTTTTGTCGGTCATTAAATTTTGCAGAAAGCATTTTCTCACTTAAGGCCATCCCCACAGCATTAGCTAATCCCTGACCTAGCGGACCTGTAGTTACTTCAACTCCTGGTGTAAAACCATATTCAGGATGACCAGGTGTTGAAGAACCTAATTGTCGGAAATTTTTTAAATCTTCTATCGTAACAGTATAACTAGCTAAATGTAACAGGGCATACAAGAGAATTGATCCATGCCCTGCAGAAAGCACAAACCTATCTCGATTAGGCCAATCTGGCTTTTTTGCATCATATCTCATTATTTCTCCAAATAAAATCGTCCCAATTTCAGCACATCCCAATGGTAACCCTGGGTGCCCGGAATTAGCCTTTTCAATAGAATCAACAGATAAACCTCTAACAATTTTAGCTATCTCGTTTAGCATTTTGTTCCTCCACAATATTTTTTGTATTATTTTAATATTCCTTTAATTTTCTATAAAATTTCTAGATATTTTTAGCTAAAAGAACCCTGTTCAGTTCTGTTTATTATCTCATCCTGTAACTCCTTGTTTAGATTATTAAAATAATCACTGTAACCGGCTACCCGCACTATAAGATTTTGATATTCTTCTGGATTCTTCTGGGCAGCCTTTAAGGTCTGAGCTTTAACCACATTAAACTGTATGTGGTGCCCATCAAGTTTAAAATAAGCCCTTATAAGAAGAGCTAAACCTTCCAGCCCCTTTTCTCCTTCTAACATAGAGGGGCTAAATTTTTGGTTTAACAGGGTACCTCCGGTTCTGATATGGTCCATTTTGGCAGCTGACTTAATTACAGCAGTTGGACCCTTTCGATCAGCTCCCTGCACTGGAGAGATACCTTCTGATAGTGGTTTGGCTGCCTTGCGGCCATCAGGTGTAGCTCCGACGACAGTGCCAAAGTAGATATGACAGGTAGTCGGCAGCATATTAATGCGGTATTGTCCCCCCTTGCTGTTCTTACGTCCATTGACTTCCTGGTAGAAGGCCTCAAAGACTTGGCACATGATTGCATCAGCATAATCATCATCATTACCGTATTTGGGTGTTTTTTGCTTTAGTAATTGATAGATTTCTTTTTCTCCTTTAAAATTACCCTGTAATATTTCTAATAAGGTATCCATACTAAGGCTTTTTTTATCATAGATATGATATTTGATTGCAGAAAGACTATCGGTGATAGTACCGATACCTACTCCCTGGATATAGCTGGTGTTATAGCGAGCACCCCCAGCATTATAATCTTTGGCCTTTTGAATGCAGTCACTGGTAATAACAGAAAGGAAGGGGGAAGGCATAGACATAGCATACAATTGCTCAATTACCTGATTCCCTTGTATCTTTATCTGGATAAAATGGTGGAGTTGTTTCTTAAAGGCCTCAAAAAGCTGCTCAAAATTTGTAAAGTCTGCGGGGTTACCAGTAGCAAGACCAATCATCTTACCAGAACGGGGATCCTGACCATTATTTAAGGTAACCTCTAAGACCTTCACTAAGTTAAAATAACCTGTTAGGATGTAGGCCTCTTTGCCAAAAGCACCTGTCTCTACACAACCGCTAGTTCCTCCTTCACGAGCATCAGTGATGGTCTTACCCTGTCTTAGCAACTGGGCAATTACCTCATCGGCATTAAAGACTGAAGGTTGTCCCCATCCCTTACGAATAACCTCACAGGCACGTCTTAAGAAACGCTGTGGACTTTTTTTACTAAGTTGAATGTTAGTACTGGGCTGCAAAAGACGCATTTCTTCAATTACGTCTAAGATGAGATAGGTTAGCTCATTGACCGCATCAGAACCATCAGGTTTTAAACCACCATTATTAATATTGGCAAAATCGGTATAGGTGCCACTTTCAGCTAAGGTAATTCCTACCTTAGGAGGGGCAGGTTGATTATTAAACTTTATCCAGAAACATTCCAATAGTTCCTTTGCCTTCTCCTTATCGAGGATACCAGCTTGCATATCCTTTAGATAAAAGGGATAGAGGTGCTGGTCGAGATGTCCGGGATTAAAGGAGTCCCAGGTATTTAATTCACTGATTACCCCAAGATGGACAAACCAGTACATCTGCAGGGCTTCATAAAAATTGCGTGGGGCATTAGCAGGTACCTGCTGGCAGATTTGACTGATCTTCAGTAATTCTTCTTTTCTTTTGTTGTCTGGTTCTTCTTCGGCTTTATCCCTGGCAAGCTGGGCATAACGGTTGGCAAATAAAATAATAGCATCACAGCAGATAGACATTGCCTTCAGTTGGTTTTGCTTTTGATAGGCCTGTTGGTCATTTTGATAATCCAAAAGATCAAGCTGCTGCTGGATTTCATCTTTAAAAGAAAGAAATCCTTTTTGATAGATTTTACCATCTGCCACGGTATGACCAGGTGCCCTTTGTTCCATAAATTCAGTAAAAATTCCTGCTTCATAGCAATCCTTCCAATCTTCATCCATCAGGTTAAACAGCTGGTATCTGATAGACCTTTCTTGCCAGAATGGAATAATTAATTCTTGTTGAACTTTTTTTACTTCATCATTTACCTTAAAGGAGATTTTTTCTCTATCGTTTATTAATTTAAAATCGTCCAGGGTATGGCAGCACAGTTCAGGATAGGTAGGGGTACCCCCAGGTGAACTTCCTCTTTCTCCAACAATTAATTCTCCATCATCAATATCAATAGTCTTGTTTGCTAAAAAATGTTTAAAAGATAGGGCTCTTAATATTGGGATAGGTACCTTCCCTATATACTCTTTATAGGTTTGGGTTATTAATTTTGCCCTTTGGATATCAATATAGGGTTGAGTAGTTAGACTTATGTCCCGCAATTTTTCAATTCTAGAGTTCATTTTTATCCTCCAATAGTTACCTTGATATTCTTTTTTTGAAATATCTGTCCTAAGCTGGTGATCTGGTCTTCTGAGGGTGGCTGGATATCTGTCATCTTTTCTTCTATTCCCAACTTAGGATATTTTTCCAGCCCCATCTTATGGAAGGGCAGCAGGCTGACGGTTTTTAATTTTAAAGAATCCAAAAGATCGGCTATTTGTCTAATCTCCTCCGGCGAATCATTAATACCCGGGATAAGAGGTATTCTGATATCTATCTGCTTGGTTTTACGCGAGAGCTTCTTTAGATTCTCTAAAATTAACCTGTTGGAAACTCCGGTATATTTTTGATGGTTTGTTTCATCTATTAATTTAATATCATAGAGCCATAAATCAACTGTCTTTTCAATGTTAGCAAAATAAGACCAGGGAACATAACCACATGTATCAACAGCGGTATGGATTCCTTCTTCTTTACAGCAATACAATAACTGTGCAAGAAAATCAATCTGCAGCATTGGTTCGCCTCCAGAGAAGGTGACTCCTCCTCCGGACTCCTGGTAGAATATCTCATCTTTTTTGATTTCTGCCAACATCTCTTTAGCGCTTACATTTTTGCCAATTATCTCCCTGGCTTTTCCAGGGCAAAGATCAACACAAACTCCACATGCCTGACATTTATTCCTGAGGGTAAAGGGATAAGAATTTTTAATTACAATTGCTTTCTGCGGACATAGGGAAATACACTGATAGCATTGAATGCAATTTTGAGAATTAAATAGAATTTCAGGTTTTTCCAGCCAGCTCTCAGGGTTATGACACCACCAGCAACGAAGAGGACATCCTTTTAAGAATATTGTGGTTCTAATCCCTGGACCGTCATGAATGGCATATTTTTTTATGTCAAAAATTGTTCCTGTACACATAATTTTCAATCTATTAATTAAGATAATTTATTTCTTTATTAGATTTTTAGGTGACAATTTATATAGATAGGAAAGTATTATAATTTTACCACTTTGCTATCCATAAATAAACCCTGCCAGATAATATCCAATTTATCTGACAGGGTTTCAAAAACATAATGCAAATTATTAAAAATCAAATAGTGTTTTTATCCTGTTAATAACCTCTTCTAATTTATTAATAGGCAAAGTATAGGCAATTCTGACATATCCTTCTCCTTGTTTACCAAATGCAGACCCTGGAATAACAACTACTTGTACTTTAGTTAATAATTCATCATAAAATTCTTCAGAAGTTCTTCCTGTGCCTTTAATATTAGCAAAAATATAAAAAGCACCTTCTGGTTTTATACAGGAAATGCCTTTTATTTTATTTAACTCCCGTACAAAATAATTTCTTCTCTTTCTATACTCTGCATTCATTTGCTTAATAATATCTGATGAGCTATTCAAAGCAGCAAGAGCTGCCTGTTGAGATACTGCACATGGGCAACTTAAATGATATCCACTTATTTTCATCATATTACTGATAAATTTTTTGCTTGCCATGGCATAGCCTATTCGCCAACCGGTCATGGCGTATCTTTTAGAAAAGCTATTAATGGTAATGGTTCTTTCTTTCATTCCCGGTATACCTGCAATACAAAAATGTTTTTTATCATCATAAATCATAGTCTCATAAGCCTCATCAGCTATAACCATCAAATCATGTTTAATAACTAATTTTGAAATCTCCTCAAGGTCATTTTTTTCCAGGACTGCTCCAGTAGGATTATTGGGTGTATTTAAAATTAATACTTTACTTTTCTCAGAAATTTTTTTTATAATGCTTTCAGGCTTAAGTTTGAAATTATCTTTTTCTAAGGTTGGCACAAATACAGGTGTAGCACCACTTAAAAATGCTTGTGTGGTATAACTGGGATAAAAAGGATCCGGCATCAGGATTTCATCCCCTGCATCTAATAAAGTAAGCATAGCAATCATCAACGCATGTTGAGCTCCATGGGTAACTATAATTTCTTCTTTGTCAATCTTTAATCCATTTTCTTTCCAATATTTAAGGGCAATAGCCTCCCGAAGCTCAGGATATCCTGCAACTGGAGTATAATGAGTAGCTTTTTTTTCGACAACTGACTGAAAGGCCTGATTAATGATATTGCGATCTGTATCAAAATCAGGTTCTCCAATTCCCAAGCTGATTACATTATCATACGTACGAGCGCGGTCAAATATCTCACGTATCTTTGGATAAGATATCTGGCTAACTCTCTGTGAAACTTCCTTATTAATACAAATCACCTCCTTCATTATGAAGTATTTGATTCATTAAAACCTACTAATAGTATAAAAACAATTCTCAATATTTTCGTTCAAATTTTTCTATTCTGGATATTGTCCCTCTCGAAGGTAGGCTAAAAGCTCCGCTCTATTTAAATCTTTAATACCCAGATCTTCCAGAGTCAAGCCACTTTCCCAATAATCTGTCTTAGTCATAACAGAAGCAAGTGTAATCATAGACTCAATGATTGGGACCTTGGTATTGAACTTCTTTGCCAATTCATAATAAAGATGACATCCTATAGGAACATCTTCGGTAATATAACGATTGTAAATAGTAAATGGACCGGTTCCCAAAGCCAGTTTGTATTGTTCATTAAAAGGAACTACATAGTTGGGGCCCATATGCTCTGAACCAAGTATATTTGAGCGAGAAAAAAATTCTTCATCCTCAAAATGCTGTATCCCCACTCCAATTGCTTCTGCAATTTGGCATACTTCTTTATACATCATTTTTTGCACTTCCGAAATAGAAGGACAATAAACATGTGAATAAATGGAAAATTCATATTTATCATAACCATAAATCAAACCCCAGTTTTCCATGGTTCCTACACCGAGAATCGTCCCGGGAACATGCAGTACCGGATTTACATTACTAAAGGCAATATCAACTACCGTATCCCCTTCTGCAGGATGAACAACAGAATCTAAGGAAGGTACATATTTTTTTGATTCGAAAAAAGATTCCTGATCTGATAAAGGCATTGCTGATCCCCTTAAGGAAATAGCCCAATAATTTATGTTAACCTCAGGAATTTGCTGACCACCAAAACTTCTAATCCTGATGCCATAAGGTTGACTGCTCCATTCGCCAATAATAACTTTTTTATTACAGCCCATTTCTCTCATCATCTTTTTCATTATTAAGGAACCAAAATTTGCAGTTGTAAAATGAATAACCATACCATCTTCTAGATTCGGAATTAATTTTTCAAGGAAGGCTTTATTGCCAATAGCCGGAAAACTCATAATTATAATTCCTGCATCTCTCACCGCTTTTTTAATATCATCTGTAACAATACTTAATTTTGCCAGACCTTCTTTTTTAAATCCATATAAGCTTTGCTGTAAGCCACTGAGACGGATTTCTTTTTTATCTTTGATACACCCTAAACCATCAAAAAATTCTGGAAGTTCATAAAGACGCACTTCTTTCCCTTGATGGGCAGCACAAGCAGCATGACCACGTGCAGTTGCACCTCCTCCTAGAACGGCAATCGGTTTATCTTTTAAATAACTCATATCACTCATTTTTAGATCTCCTTTTTATAAATAATATAAATAAATTATAGAATCTTAAATTTATCTTTAAAAACGTCCTCCTAACACTAATCTTGGTAGCCATAGTGCTAATTCAGGAAAATAAGTAACAGCCATCAGGGTAGGTAAATAACCAAAAACAATAAATATCAGAGCTGGCTTTAATGTCTGTGACACTGGTGTCCTGGACATGCGGGCACCAAAATAAAGTGTTGGTGCAGTGGGTGGGGTCACATTACCCATTCCCAGATTTACACCGATAATCGCAGCAAAATGAATGGGGCTTACTCCCAGCGATATTGCTACTGGTAAGAGAATTGGGGTACAAAGCAACATTGCACTTACATCATCCATTATCATCCCAATAATAATCATAAAAATATTAAGCATCAACAAAATGATATATTTGTTTGTAGAAATGGCACTAAGGAAATTCATTATAATGGTAGGCAAATGTTCCTGTATATAAATACGGCTGAGCATCATGATACAGTACATCATCAACATAACCACACCTGTAGTAGTTGCTGTTTCAATAATTACTTCTAAAAAATTTTTCTTATCTAACCCTTTATAAATATAAAACCCCACAGGAACAGAATAAAGTACGGCAACTGCTGCTGCTTCTGTAGGGGTCATAATTCCTCCGTAGATACCCCCTAAGACGATTACCGGCATAAATAGAGCCGGGGCAGCTTTTTTCCCCCTATTGCCAAACATTTTAAAGGTAGTCTTAATATCCACCGCCTCATTAACATGTACTTCATTATTGTTTTTAAGCAAAATAATATTAATGATACTCAACAGGGCTGTTAGCATGAGTCCTGGTCCTACTGTGGCAAGAAAACACGCCAGAACTGATTGCTGTCCAACCCAGGCATAAAGTATCATCTGGGAACTGGGAGGAATTAGAAGCCCTAAAGGAGCTGCACAAGAAACTAAAGCTGTGGCATGCCCCATAGGATAACCATTTTCACGTAATCTTGGAAACATAATAGAACCAATACATGAAATAGTAGCTGCACAGCTTCCTGAAATAGAACCAAATACTGCGCTGGAAACCACTGCTACAACTCCAAGGCCTCCCTTAATTCTCCCAACAAAAACATCAACCAGATTAACCAGGGAATTCCCAATTCCGCCTTTATCCATCATTCCACCAACCATAATAAAAAGCGGTATTGCCAGCAGTACCACTGAACTCATCTGGCTAAAGCCATAAGGAAGCAAAAAACTTGGGTCATACCCCTCAGCCACTACCATAAAAGTAGTGGATAGCATAAAACAGAAAGGGACTGGGAGACCAAGAAGTAAGGTAACAATAATGAGTAACAAAGCAATAGTAACAGTCATATCTTATACCCCCTTTTACTGTTTTCTTGTATATAAAAATAATTGGCCATGGCTAGCTCCTCCTCATTTCAATAAAACCAAAAAAACTTTCCAGGAAATAAATGACCGCATAAATTGACATCAGAAAATACCCAACAAAAATCGAAAACTGAGATACCACAATCGGGATTCTTAAACCTGTAGTACGTGGCATATACTTAAGGCAATGTGTTATCATGTCAATTGACCAATAAGTAAAAAGAATGCAGAGTCCGGCTATAATCAAATTTATTATGACACTTAGAAACGCCTGACTTTTTTCACTCATCATTTGTGGCAATATATCAGCCTTAACATGACTCTGCTCATATACTCCGTATGAGCTTCCCATAAAATAGAGCCAAAATGCTGCAATAATTACAATTTCTTCAATCCCATAGAGGTCAGATCTGAAAACATACCTTAAAACTACTACTGCACACATAATCAGTACCACAAAGACGCTGGAAGCAATCATCAGCCATTTTTGGACAGCAATTAACAATTTCCATATAAATGATTTCTTAATTGTTCCAATTATTTCAATTGTATTCATTGTTTCCCTCTCTCTTCCTAATATAAAAAATAAGGCAGGATTTAAATCCTGCCTTATTTTTGTAAATTATAGGGATTCTTTTACCTTATCCAGAACATCTTTTCCAAATTTATCTTCAAGTTTTGGCCAGGTTGTATTTCTTATATGTTCAGCTAGTGCATCTCTTTCTTCAGGTGTAAATTCTAATATCTCGATTCCGTAATCAGCCATTAATTTCATGTTCTCTTCATCAATAGCCTGCCAGTCCTTAAAACTTAAATCAGCTTCAATATCTACTGCATTCTGAATAATTTCTTGTTCTTCGGGGCTGAGTGAATCCCAGAGTTCCTGGTTAATCAAAAATGCTGTCTGGTCAAAAAGGCAATTATAGGGGATGTAATACTTTATAACATCTTTGAAAACCTGGTAATTGATCTCAGAAGAACCGCCTATCCAGCCGTCGCAGACTCCTGTCTGAATAGCACTGTAAGTGTCAGCATATGGTATAGAAGTCGTCCTGTAACCCATATCCTGAGAAGTTTCTCTGTAAACTGTCAGAGGAGCAATTCGAATCAATGTATCTTTATCTGCTTTTGGGTCAGCATAATTTTCCGGTTTTTTGGCTGAACCAATACCGATAAATCCTTCGCCATTAACCCTCAATAACTTTATTCCTAAATTTGCAATTGCCTTATCGATAAGACTGTAAACATAGGAACCAGGAGAGAGTTGGTCTCTCATATCATTATAATTGTCAGCAAGAAAAGGAAGAGAGCCAATTTCGAGCATAACATCATACTCACTAGGTATAAAGATTAGCCCCATCTCAATAGTACCTCTTTGTATTTCCTGGAAAACCTGTGTATAATCACCTAACTGGTTCATAGGAAATACATCCATCTTGATTTTACCATCTGTAGCCTCTTCTACTTTTTCAGCAATTCTATAAAGTCCCTTGGTAGATCTATATTCTATAGGTGAGATACCAGCTACCTTTATTACCAACTCATCTTGTGCCAATATTGTATTACCAAAAGTTCCAAAAAGTAGGCTTACTATAAATATTCCTAACATAAATAATTTTACTTTTCTCATTTTGAATCTCCTTTTTTTTATTTAACATTTTAAATTACTAAATTATTGTTTTATTCTTATCACCTCCTGCTTCTTTTCTATGTAAATTCTTCTAGCTTCTTTTAAAAATCCCGGTAAAAATTGTCAGAATCACTTGCACAATTTATTTTTGCGGTTTTATTCCGGACACAGCAGATTTATTAACCCACCAGTAAGGACTTTGGTAATAGTAGTGGCGTCTTCTAAATCAACATATTCCTCAGGAGAATGAACATTATCTCCATCTGCTCCTATTATAATTGTAGGAAGATTAGCCCTATTTTTATCTCCTAAATAATTGAAGTCACCGATACTCATAAAACTGCTCAAAACAGGTTTTTGGCCTGTTAATTCCTTAAATGAATTCTCAAATTCTCTAACCAGTGTATGGTCTTTCGGGGTAATGTAGGCTCCATATCCCTTGACTTCCGGATAAGGAGCATCCCTGAAACCAACCTCAACCTCTGACTTTAAATTCAATTTTTCTATTATTTCCTCCGCATCTTTTTTAACTTGCTCTTCAGCTTCACCTACAACAACATGTCTGTCAGCCAATATTCTGCTTTTATCTGGGACTGAAATAGTTTCTCCTCCTCCTTCTATCTTTAATACACACAAAGAACCTTCTCCAAGAAATGGATGAGAACCTAATTTCATTTTTTCTAATGCTAAAATAATTTTAGAGGCATCTACTAATGCATTAACTCCCAAATACGGCATTGCCCCATGAGCAGATTTGCCTTTGATTTTTATCTCATATAGGTATCGCCCTCTTGCCCCAATAAGTAAACAAGGGTTATTGACACCCTCTGGTGCAAAGGCTGCAGCTGGCTCAGTCACAATCGCCATATCGCAGGAATCTGTTATACCATCTCTAATTAAGGCATCTGTGCCCAACCCATATGGACCCTCTTCATCAACAACAGCAGTAAACAAAACTTTTCCTTTTAATTTATTTTCAATTTTTTTTAATAATTCTATTGCAATCATAGCAGCTGCCAATCCTGATTTCATATCAAGAGCACCCTGACCATACAATTTATTTCCTTCCACCTTTGCACCAACCGGATCCCTCTTCCAATCACTGCAAATCTTTACTGTGTCCATATGTGCATTCAGGAGAATTGTCGGTCCGTCATTATTACCTATCTCGGCAATCACATTATGACCTTCAAATTTAGTAATTTTTTGTTCTGAAACTTTGTGTAGCCACGGTTCCAGCTTAATTCTTTTCAGATAATTATTCACGAACTTAGTAATTTCCACTTCCTCAAACCATGGACTAGGAATCTTTACTAAATCACTAATAAGTTTTTCCACTTTTCCACGATTTATCTCTTTTATTAATGATTGATATTTCTCTATTTTATTCATTGTTTCTTTCTTCTTTCATTATTTTTAAACACTCCTAAAAACCTAAAAAATTTAACCCTTAACAATCTCAACTTGGCTTATGGCATCGATTTCGTTTAATTTAACCTTTACAAGCTCCCGGTGAGAAGTGGGAACATTTTTCCCTACATAATCTGCTCTAATAGGGAGTTCTCGGTGACCTCGATCAATCAATACCACCAATTGTATACATTTTGGCCTTCCCATATCGACGATAGCATCCATTGCTGCCCTGATAGTCCTGCCGGTATAAAGGACATCATCGACTAAAAGAATCTTTTTGTCTAAAATTTGAAAGGGTATTTCTGTCTTCATAACAATAGCATTAGGTTGCTTTTGTTTCAAATCATCTCTATAGAGAGTAATATCCAGGACACCTACAGGTATAGTTCTTTTTTCTATGTTATAAATGTTCTCTGATATTCTTCTAGCCAAATATTCACCTCTTGTTTTTATGCCAATTATGCCTAAATCCTGCACTCCTTTATTTTTTTCAATTATCTCGTGGGAAATTCTGAGCAGAGTACGATCAATATCCTGTTTATTCATAATGACAGATATACGTGAATATTCCAAATTATTATTCCTCTTCCAAAATACAGATTCTTTTATTTTATTCCCTAGAATAAATTTTCTAAAAATCTTTCTATCTATATAATTATTTGAATCAACATATCAACATAATTAACCATCAATTTATATTTTGGCAATCCCTTCCTCAATAACATCTAATGCCTCTTCCAATTGCTCATCGGTAATTACTAGAGATACTAGTATTCTTAAAAGATTCTTATTGATTCCAGCAGTTGGGACAAAAACTCCATTTTGAACGCAATACTGTGCAACTTTTCCGGTCTCTTCTGTTGCAGGTTCTTTGGTCTCTCTATTTTTTACTAATTCTATAGCCGTCATAGCACCAATACCACGAACATCGCCAATTATTGAATATTTTTCTTTCATTTCCTGGAATCTTTTTTTCAATCTGTCTCCAATTTCGCTTGCTCTTTCCAGTAAATTTTCCTTTTCAATAATTTTAATTACTGCAAGGGCGGCCTGACAACCCAAAGGATTTCCGACATAAGTACCACCAATACTCCCACCAAGTAAACCGTCTGTTATTTCTTTACGTGCAATCACCGCAGAAAGAGGTAATCCTGAGGCTAATGATTTAGCCAAACAAGTTATATCAGGTTCAATGTCCCAGTGTTCTATTGCAAAGAATTTTCCTGTTCTCCCTATTCCAGATTGAATTTCATCAGTTATCATCATCATGCCATATTTAGAGCATAACTCCCTTATGTGTTCTAAAAAACCATCTACTGGGACATTAAAGCCACCCTCTCCCTGAATTGGCTCTATAACCACCGCAGCAACTGTTTCGGGATCAACCAGGTTAATCATAACCCTTTCAAAATCTTCAATTTTAATTGAAGGATGATAAGGTGTTGGGAATGGCAATCTATAAACCTCTGGAGCAAAAGGACCAAACTTATACTTGTAAGGTATTGCTTTATGGGTCATAGTCATTGTTAACAAGGTCCTTCCATGAAAGGAATTTTCAAAAACAATAACGCCTGATCTCCCAGTATGGGCTCTTGCAATTTTCACAGCATTTTCAATCGCCTCTGCGCCACAATTAAACAAAGCTACATTTTTAGGGCTATTGCCCGGGGCTAATTGTGCTAATTTTTCAGATAATGCCACAAAAGATTCATAGGGAATTGCAGTAAAATCGGTATGGGTAAATTTACCTACCTGTTCTTTCACAATATCAACAATATCTGGATGTGCATGGCCTACGGCAAGACAACCCCATCCTCCGGTTAAATCAATATAACGATTCCCATCAACATCTGTTACTAATGCCCCTTCTCCGTAATCAATGTATCCCGGAGAAAGGGAACCACCCATTGGTTTAGCAACGTATTTTTCTCTTCTTTTAGCAATTTCCTGTGATTTCGGGCCTGGTATCTCAGTTTTTAGAGAAATAAATTTTCTCATGACCGTCATCTCCTTTTCTTTATTTTTTAATTTATTCCAAGTAAATATTACATCCTCCAAACGAATGTCCTCAAAAATCTCTAAAAGGGGTTTGGGTTTTTCTTATTTTCTTGTTATTCTTTTTTCATTTTTATTTAACTATTACCACCTTCTTAGTAAATGGTTTCTCATGGTTAAATAAACATTAGGATGACAACGTGACCGTTAGTTAATCACTTAATGTAGCAACCATAATAGCCTTGATGGTATGCAAGCGATTCTCAGCTTCATCAAAAACAACAGAATGTTTACTGCGGAATACTTCATCAGTTACTTCCATTGATTCTAATCCATACTTTTCATAAACATCTTTCCCAATAATGGTATTTGTATCATGGAACGAAGGAAGACAATGCATAAAGATTACCTCAGGATTGCTGGTAGCACCTATTAGCTTCATATTAACCTGGTAGTCTTTCAATAACTGAATTCGTTCCTCCAGTTGGTCTTCTTCCCCCATTGAAACCCAAACATCAGTATAAATTACATCTGCATGTTTAACACCTTCTACAATATTGTCAGTTATCTTTATATCAATGTCATTACCAGAATCATTTGCTAGCCTTTTAGCCTCTTCTACTAATTCTTTTTTGGGAAATAAGGACTTTGGAGACACTATTCTAAATTTTATACCCATAATTGAGGAGGCAAGCAACAAAGAATTTGCCATATTGTTTCTTCCGTCTCCTACATATACCATTACAACCTGGTCTAAAGGTTTTTTTACATTTTCCATGATAGTCATTAAATCAGCCAGTGCCTGGGTAGGATGATAAAGATCAGTTAATCCGTTCCAGACAACTGCACCTGAATATTTTGCCAATATTTCTACTGACTCTTGTTTAAAACCTCTAAACTCGATTCCATCATAATATCGGCCTAAGACCTTTGCTGTATCTTCAATTGACTCCTTTTTGCCCATTTGAGAACCAGTTGGTCCAAGATAAGTAATGTTAGCCCCTTGATCAAAAGCTGCTACTTCAAAGGCACACCTGGTCCTGGTTGATGATTTTTCAAATATTAAAGCAATGTTCTTCCCTTTTAGCTTTTGTTTTTCAGTTTTACTATATTTAGCATTTTTTAACTCAATAGCTAAATCTAATAAAAATTTAATTTCTTGTTTTGAAAAATACTTTAGAGAAATTAGATTACGATTTTTTAAATTAATAGCCATCTTTATTTTTACTCCTAACCTCCGTTAATAAAAAATAATAATAATCTTTAATATCTTTTGGATTATTTATCTTTTAATATTTTATAACCCAATCGTCTTGAGATATCCATTGCCTTTTTTTTGCTGACTGAAATCATTTCCTTTCTTTTTTCCGAGCTCATTCGAAAGGCTGGAGCTGATATGCTAATAGCAGCAATAACTTTGCCATGGATATCATATATCGGAACTGCTATACAGTTAACTTCTTCAATTTGTTCACCATTATCAATAGCATAACCAGATTGCTTTATTTTAAGCAACTCATCCTCTAACATCTTTGGATCTGTTATCGTGTTCTTGTTGTATTTGGTTAACTCTGTGCCAGCAATAATTTTCGAGCGAACTGATTTTGGTTGAAAAGCCATTAACACTTTTCCAATAGCAGTACAATGGAAGGAGGCTCTTCTCCCCGGATAAAGGATAGCTTTAACTATCCTGGTAGATTCTACTTTGTCTAAATAAACAACTTCCCCTTCATCTAAAACACCCAAATTAACTGTTTCGTTAAATTTCTGAGCTATCTGTTTTAAAAATGGTGCAGATTCATTAAAAACACTAATCTGATGAAGCCTTGCCATTCCAAGTTCAATAACTTTTAAACCCAGAGTATATTCCTGGCTATTAGGAACTTGCTCTACAAAACCCCAGTACTTTAAGGTATCAATCATACGATGAACAGTACTGGGGAATATTCCTAATTGTTGACTTAGTTGAGTAATAGTAATCGGTGAGGGGTGATGTAATAACACTTCTAAAATAGATAATGCTCTAGCCAAGGCTTTAACCGGATAATTGGGTTCTCTATTCATCCTGGCTCCTTATAATAATAGAATGCTTTTCTAATTTTTTATAATCACTTTCTATTTTTATATTATAATAAAAAAATAAAAAAATCAATAAATTTTATCTATTTTATTTTTATAAGTCTATAAATCCTATCCTGAATGATTAATTATAAACAAAACATCAATTCAACTACTATTCAAATAAGTGCACAAAAATACCACTTCTCAGTTTTGGTTCAAACCAAGTAGACTTGGGAGGCATAATTCGATTATTATTAGATACCGCTATTACTTCCTCTATTGAAGTAGGGAAAAGTGTAAAAGCAATATTGGCTCCTAACTGAACTCCTTCTTCCAATTTATCTAATGCATCCTTACCACCTATAAACTCAATCTTTTTACTTTTCTGTGGGTTCTTTATCCCAAGTAGAGGATTTAAAACACAATTTTGCAATATTGATACATCCAATTGATTAATAATATCTTTCCTTTCTTTAAGAATACTCCCAGATATAGACACCTTATACCATTGACCGGCAAGATTCATGCCAAATTCACCTTTTTGTGATGGTAAGAGAAGTTTTTTTGAATTAATTTTTTCAATATGAAAATGATTTTCTAGTTTTGATAAAAAAGTTTCTGGAGAAAATCCTTCTAAATCTTTGATTAATCGGTGATAGCCTAATATTTTAATCTGATCCTGTGGTATTAGAACAGCTGGAAAATAGGCATACTCATTGTCATCGAACTCGATATTATTGTTATCACTCTTTTTTCTATGCTCCATCTTTGCAACTTCGACTGCTGCAGCCACTCTATGGTGCCCATCAGCAATGTATAAATTTTCAATATCATTAAAGGCTTTCCTAAATGCATCAATTGCCCCAGCCTCATTAATCTTCCAACAACAATTTCTTATACCATCATCAGATATAAAATCATATATTACATTTTTTTCAACCATTTCTTTTTTAACCAATTCTTCGATATGGAGATTCTCTTTATAAATTACCATGGCACAACCTGTGTGTGTTCTGGTCTCTTTTATATGTTGAATCCTTTCTTTCCAGGTTAAAACTCTGACCTTTTCATGTTCTTTAATAACCTTTCTGACATAATCATATACAGACAAACAGGCTACAATTCCACTACGTTGATAGTTACCATTTCTTTGCTGATAAATGTAAAGACAATTTTCCTTTTCTTGTACTAGTACTTTATTATCAATAAGACCCCTTAGAGTTTTGGCTGCCTCTTTTGCTAATTTTGGATAAGAAAGTTTTCTATCAAAATAACTCATAATCTCTGGTTTTATAACCTTCAAAAATGAATTAGGATTTCTTCTAACTATCTCTAAGGCCTCTTCCTCGCTTACTACATCATAGGGAGGAGAATTGACTTCATTAACTTTGTCATTTTTCGGTCTCAATGCCTTGAAAGGTCTAATTCTTACCATTTAATTCATCCTCGTATATCTTTCTATTGCAATAATCATCAATTATTTTTAAAATTTGTTGACCAATCCGTGCCTGGGCTTCTTTAGTTGATGCCCCTATATGGGGAGTAACTGAGACTTTTTCATGTTGGAGTAAGGAAATTTTGTCACACGGCTCCTCACAATATACGTCTATTCCTGCCCCTGCTATCTCTTCATTATTCAATGCCTCAAGAAGAGCATCTTCATTTACCAATCCTCCTCTGGCTGCATTAATTAAATATGCACTCTTTTTCATTCTCTTAAACTCTGGCTTGTCTATTAGATAAACACCATCTCCATTAGCTGGAGTATGAAGAGAGACAAAATCAGATTTATCCAGCAATTCATTCAAAGAAACAAATTTATATTTAGAATCAACCTCCATTGGTCCCATAACATCAGTATAAGTGATCTTCATTCCCAAAGCGCTTGCTTTTTGTGCCAAGACTTGTCCAATTCTGCCCATGCCGATTATACCTAAAGTCTTTCCTGATATCTCAATCCCCTCACATTGCTTCTTAATCCACTTTTTTTCACGTAAACCTAGAATAGCGGGAACCATTTTTCTTGCCAAGGTCAGCATATGAGCCAGTACCAACTCTGCAACTGCAGCGCTGCTTGCCTCTGGAGTATTTGCTACTGATATTCCCTGCGATCTGGCATAATCTACGTCGATATTATCCAGGCCTACTCCCGCACGAATAATCAATTTCAAGTTTCCGGTTTGAAGGGCTGAATCAATTACATTTTTCATAACTTTAGTTGCTGAACGGACAATCAATACTTCATGATTCTGAACTTCCTGTAAAATTTCCTGCGGCTTATCCACATTTACAGTAACTTGAAATTTTTTCCTTTGTAATTCCTCGATTACAAAGGGGTCTATCTTATCTTTTATAAGAATATTCATCATTCTTTCTACCTCCATTTCTTATAATATTTCATCAATTGTAGATAACAATTCTTTTACCTCATTTAAGGTAATATCACCCATATGAGCAATTCGAAAAGTTTTTTCTTTCAATTTTCCATACCCATTGGAAATTGCAAATCCTCTGTCTCCAAGTTCTTGATTTAAATCCTTAACACTAATACTTTTTGTATTTTCTACACAGGTAACTGTGTTAGAGGTAAATCCTTCCTGAGCAAACAAAGCAAAATTATTTATTGCCCATTCCCTGACAAAATCAGCCATTGACTGGTGTCTTTGAAAACGATTTTCGATACCTTCTTCTAAAATTTTATCAAGCTGATAATCAAGGGCAAACATATGAGAAAGAGAAGGAGTGGAAGGATATTGATAATCTTTTTTCTTAAGATACTCATAAAGTCTTAATAAATCAAAATAAACACCTCGATATTCAACTTCTTTAGCAGCCTGCAATGCTTTCTCAGATATAGAACATAGAGATAAACCAGGGGGCAAAGCTAAACATTTCTGGGTAGAGCTAATGCAGATGTCAATTCCTAGCTCATCTACTGGTATTTTAACACCACCCAAAGAGCTTACCGTATCAACACAAAAAACAATATCAGGATATTTGCGCATAACCCCGGCAATTTCCTCAAGAGGATTCATTACCCCAGTGGATGTTTCATTGTGAGTAACAGTAATTAAATCATATTTACCAGTTTCTAAGGCCTTTTCAACCATTTCGCCCCTAATAGCCTGTCCATAATCAACTTCAAAACGATCAGCATCTACCTTGTTTGAAACGGCCATTTCATACCATCTTTCTCCAAAAGCTCCACAGGTAAAAACCGCAGCACGTTTACGAGTACATGAACGAATAGCACCCTCCATTAAGCCACTTCCCGAAGAAGTTGATAAAAGAATTTCACTTTTGGTATACATAAGCTTTTTTAATTTTTGGCTTATTGTTCTCTGTAAATCAGAGGCTTCTTTGCTTCGATGGCCAATTAAAGGACTTGCCATTTTTTCTAACACATCTTCTTTTACTTCAGTCGGACCAGGAATAAATAATTTCTTTCGCATTTCTCTCTCCACCTTTTTTCTCGTTATTAATAATAAAAAACCCCAGTAGCTATTTTAATAACTACTGGGGACGATTAATTCTACGTGGTACCACCCCAATTCAGCTTCTATCTACCATAAACTATAAAATAATAAGTACTATAAGAATATGTATATAAAGCAATGAATTTGAGCCCTTATTAAAATTAACGCTATAAGCGTTTTGAGATATTTAGTATTATTTTATACCTTTCTCCCAAAAATTATTCAGATGGATTTTAGTCAATTCCCTGCTGAGTTCTCACCAAAATTCAGCTCTCTGAAAAGGAATTATAACTTACTTTTCTGAATTTAATATTTTTATATTCAATTTTAATCGTGATTTTATTTTAGAAGTTATTTAGATAATAATTGTTTTATAAGCTACCACTTTGAATAATCATTGTCAAGCAATTTTTATTATTTTTTCAATGCTTAAAACAACGATGACCGGTAAAAACCATAATTATACCATGTTTATTAGCAGCTTCAATGACCTCTTTATCCCTTTTAGATCCACCTGGTTGAATTATTGCTTTCACTCCTGCCTGAGCAGCCTCTTCCACGCCATCTGAAAAAGGGAAAAATGCATCAGAGGCAAGATAACTGTTCTTAGATTTTTCACCAGCTTTACGTACGGCAATCAAGACAGAGTCCACTCTACTCATCTGCCCTGCACCTACTCCAACCAAGTGTTTATTCTGGGAAAGAATAATTGCATTCGATTTAACATGTTTAACTATTTTCCAGGCAAGCAATAACTCTTTTATATCTTCATCAGTAGGCTTATTTTCTGTAACTACAGTTAAATCATCTCTTGTTATTCCTTTAAAATCACGGTCCTGTAATAAAAATCCGCCAGAAACCTTTTTAATATCCTTTATGTGACGATCCTGTATACGTAGGTCACCAACTTGTAACAATCGACGATTTTTCTTTTCTCTGAGAATATTTAAAGCCTTTTCACTAAAAATAGGTGCTACTATTGCCTCTACAAAAGGAGTTTCATTAATTAAACCAGCTAGTTTTTCTTCCACTCGACGATTAATACCAATAATGCTGCCATAAGCAGATAGGGGATCTCCTTGATAAGCCTTTTGATATGCTTCTTCTATAGTCTCAGAAGTAGCTAGACCACAAGGATTAGTATGTTTTATAAAAGTTACAGTAGGTTCATCAAAATCCTTAATAATACTAAGCGCCGCTTCCAAATCAACTAAATTATTATAGGAAAGGTCTTTGCCACCTAACAGTTTCGCATCACCTAAATTGGCCTCTTCTGTAAGTTTTTCCTGATAAAAAGCTGCCTTTTGATGTGGGTTTTCTCCATATCTTAAATCATTAACTTTTTGGGCACCAATAACTAAATAATTCGGAAGATATCCTTCATTGGGAGTCATCATTCTATTTAAATAGCGAGAGATCAAACTATCATAATAAGCAGTATGTTGAAAAACTTTTACTGCCAATTTTTCCCTGGTATAAAACGATATATTTCCCTCTGGGCCTAATAACTCTTCCAATATTAATTTGTAGTCAGCAGGATCAGTTATCACTGTAACATCCTGATAATTTTTAGCAGCTGCTCTGAGAAGAGATGGCCCTCCAATATCTATATTTTCAATTGCCTCTTCTAAAGTCACATCCTTTTTTAATACTGTCTTCTCAAAGGGATACAAATTCACTACAATAATCTGGATAGCTTCAATCTTTTGTTCTTCTAGTTGTTTCTGATGTTCAGGATTATTACTCTGAGCCAATAATCCACCAAAGATAATGGGATGTAAGGTTTTTACCCTACCATCCAAAATCTCTGGAAATTTTGTCACTTCAGATATTAAGGTAACATTGATATTCGCATTTTTTAATTCTTTAGCAGTCCCACCAGTGGATATAATTTCATATCCTGCTTTCTCTAATCCTTTTGCCAATTCAACAATGCCTGATTTATCCGAGACACTGATTATTGCCCTTTTTGTATTTTTCACTTCTAATCCCTTTCCTTTATGAAATATCTATTTAATATTATTTGGGAAAAGTTTTAACCCCTTCTTCCCAATATCTTTTCTATAATACACTTTTTCAAAATTTATTTTTTCTGCTGTCTCATATGCTTTCTCTATTGCACCAGTCAATGTGTCATCCCAGGCAGTAACCCCAAGCACTCTTCCTCCCGAGGTGGTAAACTTACTATTCTTTTTTTTAGTACCGGCATGAAATACCATAGCGTTTTGTTGATTGTCTATTTTTTCTAAACCAGTAATAATTTTACCTTTTTCATATGCAGCAGGATATCCACCTGAAGCCAAAACAATACAAACCGCAGCCTGATTGCTCCACTCAACTTTGATTTTATTCAATTTCTCTTCTTGTACGGCATTCAATATTTCAATTAGATCAGTTTTTAATCCAGGCAGGATTACCTGTGTTTCAGGATCGCCAAATCTGGCATTAAATTCTAATACCTTGGGGCCTTCTTCTGTTAATACCAACCCAGCATACAACACCCCTTTGAACTTTCTGCCTTCCTCTCTCATACCTTTAATTACTGGTTTAAAAACTCTCTCTAAAACCCAATTTTGGGCTTTGAAATCGAAAAAGGGAACCGGCGAATAGGCTCCCATTCCACCAGTATTTAGCCCAAAGTCACCATCACCAATCTTTTTATGGTCCTGAGATGGTTTCATTGGGATAAAATATTCTCCATCAGTAAATACCAGCATTGACACTTCTTCACCTGTAAGATACTCTTCGACAACCACTCTTCTGCCAGCACTACCAAATTTATTTTCTCTCATTATGGAAGAAATTGCCTTTTCTGCCTGAGATAAATCTTGTACAATAAGTACACCCTTCCCGGCTGCCAGTCCATCTGCTTTAATTACCAAAGGGAAAAATTGTTGTTGCAGATATGTATGTGCCTGCTTATAGTCTTCAAACACCTGATACCTGGCCGTGGGAACCTGGAATTTATCCATGAGGTTTTTGGCAAAAACTTTGCTTGATTCTATCTCTGCAGCTTCTTTGGTAGGTCCAAATACAGGAATATTATTTTTTTCAAATAAATTTACAACACCCAGGGAAAGAGGTAATTCAGGTCCAACTATGGTTAAATCTACTTTTTTATCCCTGGCAGCCTGTAATAAACCCTCAAAATCTTCAACTTCAATATCAAGACATTCTGCATCTGAAGAAATACCAGCATTACCGGGTGCACAGTAGATCTTATCAATACTTTTACTCTGTGATAATTTCCATACAAGACAATGTTCTCTGCCACCACTACCAATTACTAATACGTTCAAAACAAATCCTCACAATATATTTTTTATAGTATAACTTCTTAAATAATTTGCAAAATCATACTACAATATTTTATCGACAAATAGTATATAGTGCAAATTATTAACTAATTTTTTATATCAAAAATGTATTGATTATTATTTTTTAGACTACATACTAACAATCAATAATTATCCACTGATTTTGGCGTGCTTAGTTATCACCATATTTCTGCTTCATATTATTTAATTCTCAATATTCAGTTTGGCTGGATTTAATCTGAAAATTATAAGCAAATTTATCTATCTATATTCAAACTGTCTTTTTTGTATTTGTATTTTATCTTTTATCCGAAAAATGATAACTTCTCTTCAAATACTTAGTCCCAAGGTATTTCACCCGATACGCAATACCCATGACTCAATACTGTTTTTCAAAACACTTCATAGCTCAGATAGCGCAAAAGACTATTTAATGAACCAGCAGGATAGAGAAAAAGATTATCGGGAATCTTGATTCTCTCATTAAAATTTGCCCCAATTTTTTTTAACTCCTGGGTACTTTTCTCATTTTTAAATAACTGAACTAAAACTCTTTCTTTGGCAAATAATAAAGCACTGTATTTTATTGATTCTGGTTTTTGTTTGGTATGTCCTAAATAGCTAAAAACAAGGGATTTGGGGTTTGCTGAATATCCTGGTTTCTGTATAACACTTATTATATTGGGTCGAAATTCTCCTATTTTAGGCTCAATAGCAGGCATCTTTTTCAAGCGATGGTGATAATCAATATAAGTGTGAGGGCTATCGGTAATATCAATATTAACCCCCAATTGCAGGAAGCAGCTTTTTTTTAAAAACTGAATAATATCTGTATCCTCTTCTATTTTGCCGCCAAAAGCAGATAAAGATGCCCTTTTTTTATTGTCATTAAATATCCATTCTTTACTATCTTGTAAACCTAACACAAACTGGTTTTCATATTTTAAAAAAACAGAGGTATAAAGTTCGAAATGACCCTCTACCTTCGATATTTTTTCGACAAAGTCCTTGATCCAGGTTCTATTCAAATGAATATCTCCTTTCTCTGATTTTATTAATCATTTTATATTATGCCAGATAAGCATTAGAGACATATTGTAATACCATGCGGTGTGTGTTAAAGAAAGATGCATTAATAGCAATAGAGTGTCTCATTATATTAATCCAATTTCCACGTTGATGATAATAAGTTGGAATTATTTTCTTATCTAATTTCTGATATAGAGAATCAGCCTCTTCATTATCAATGCTTTCAAAATTTGCAGCAGAGCCGATTGACCAGCCGGTAATATCCTCAATGCAACCTTCGACCCACCACCCATCTAAAATACTAAAACTTGGTACACCATTATGAGCAGCCTTCATACCTGAAGTTCCAGAGGCTTCTTTTGGTTTTCTGGGAGTATTTAACCATAAATCCACTCCACTGGTCATCATTTTTCCCAAGTTCATATCATAATTTTCCAGATAGATAATTTTTATTTGTTCGTTTACCTGCTGAGACTCTTGAGTAATCTTCTTAATTAACTCTTTTCCTGAATTATCCGCAGGATGTGCCTTTCCAGCAAACACTAGCTGTATCTTTCCTCTAGTCTTGGCAATATCAATTAATCTGGCAGAATCGTAGAAGATTAAATCAGCACGCTTATAGGCAGTAGCACGTCTCGCAAAACCAATTGTCAAAACATCTTTATCAAAGGCTAAATTGTGTCTTTCGTTAATGAAATCAATTAGTTCTTTTTTTGCCTTTTGATGAGTATCCCAAACCTCATTATCAGGTATATTAAGGGCATAGCGTAAACTAAATGGATCTAATTTCCATCCAGGTATATAGTGATCATATAATTCAGAAAAGTATACATTTGTCCAGGTGGCTGAGTGAATACCATTGGTAATTGAATCAATATGATATCCCGGAAACATTTCTCTAGAAACCATACCATGTCTCTTAGCTACCCCATTAATATAATGACTGAGATTAAGGGCTAGTTGAGTCATATTCAAATGTTCTTTTCCTGCTAGTTCTTGTAATAGGTCATATGAAATAGGCTCGCCCAGAACCTTTTTTACCAATTCATAAGGGAATTTATCCATTCCTGCAGGAACCGGAGTATGTGTTGTGAATACACATTTATTTCGTACTTTGGCCATCTCCAGCTGATTTGTATCCTTAAGATGATGATTCAACAATTCCAATACTAATAGGCTGGCATGACCTTCATTCATATGATACCTGGCAATATCATGATATCCCAGCTCCTGGAGCATCTTAACTCCACCAATTCCTAATATAATTTCCTGGGCTAACCGATATCTATCATCACCACCATATAAATAATAAGAAAGACTGCGGTCATATTCGCTGTTCTCAGGAATATCTGTATCCAAAAAATAGACTGGCACTATATCTCCATCTAAACCCCTCACGACATAGACCCAGACTTGAATATTAACAATTCTCTGTTCTATCTCCACTTGCACTCTATTTGGTAATTTCATTAAAAATTCATCAGGGTCCCATTGCTCAGGTAACTCCTGTTGAAATCCATTTTGATCAATTTTCTGTTTGAGATATCCTTTCTTATAAAGAAGAGTTAATCCAATCATGGGAACTCCCAGATCGGCTGCAGAACAAATAGTATCACCAGCCAAAATCCCTAAGCCACCGCTATAGGTAGGTATTTTGGAATCAACACATATTTCCATTGAAAAATAGGCAATTTTGTTCTCTTTTTTAATGCACTCTTCCTGTTCAAAGAGCAAGCCCTTTTTTGCTTCCATTCTTTCTCCTCATAATATAATATATTAATAAAGCTGTTTACTAAAAATCAATTTCGTTTTTTGTAAATTAAATTTATCAAACTTATTTGATTGTATCACATTTGGTCAAACTATTTGAAGTGCTTTTTTAGAGGTCTTAAAGCCACCTGTTTTACGGGTGCGGTGTTGGCTGGTATTTAATAAATATTTTATAAACTTTTTATGATAAGTTAAAAATGATAATATATAATACTAGTAAACCAAATAAAAATACTTACATTTTATCAATTTTTAACTATCTGTTTAAATCGACTTCAAAATATTTGCTATAACATTTCAAAAAGGGAATAAATAAAAGGATATATGACCATACAAAAGCGTCTCTGGATATCTAATTTAATATTGGTTTTCATTACTATTGTCTTATTGATAGGAGTTAGTCTAATTATTACTGAAAATTTTCAGAATTTTATTGGTTTACCATCACCAGATAACCATATGAGCCCCCTGAATCGCGCTCTTTATAGAGCAGAGAGAACTTTAATTAAAGTTATTGAAACAGAGCCTGAACGTTATCTGGAACAGGATTATTTACAACAGATCGATGATTTTTTCAACTCTTTGAATATTGGCTTGATTGTACAAAAAGAAAATGAATTCGTTTATTTTTCTTCTTTTGTAACCTCAAAGGGATTTGAAAGAGAAGATATATCTCTTAATAATTACCAAATAGAACCAAAATCTGATAATTTAACACACATTTCAGATAATTTATTTATGAAAGCAATACCATTTCATTTTAATGATCAGTCCCAGGGGGAAATATTCTTAGTTTATGATTCCACTTCTGCAGCTCAGGAATTAAATCAATTTAAAAACTCAGTTATCTATACACTGATTTTATTCTTAATAATTATTATTAGTATAAATACTCTAATCACTTACTTTCTATCCAAACAAATTGTCAATCCACTAATTCATTTAAAGAATGCAGCTAAGCAAATTAGAAAAGGCAATTATGATTTTAGTCTGAAATCCCCTTCAAGAGATGAAATCGGCGACCTTTTCCAGAGCTTTGAAGCTGCCAGAAAACAACTTAAAGAGTCAGAAGAAACAAAGATTAAATATGAAAAAAATAGAAATGAATTGATTACCAATATTTCCCATGATCTGAAAACTCCAATTACTACCATCAAAGGTTATGTAGAAGGAATTATGGATGGTGTACCAAAATCAAAAGAAAAACAGGATAAATATTTACGGACTATCCATCAGAATGCAATGCACATGGAGTCTTTAATAGAAGATTTGTTTTTACTTTCAAAATTTGATCTGGATCAATCTATCTACCAATTCGAAAACATCAATATAAAAGATTTTCTGGCTGATTCCTATGAAGAATTGCGTTTCGATCTGGAAGAAAAAGGAATTACTCTTGAATTTGAAGCTAATTATATTGAATTGAACCCTGTTAAGGCTGACCGACAACAATTAAAAAGAGTAATTCTTAATATTATTAATAATGCTATAGATTTTAAAAAAGACAACAACTCAGTAATAAAATTGATATTAACTGAAACAGAAAATGAAGCAAAAATAGAGATTTACGATAACGGGAAAGGCGTTTCCAAAGAAACGTTAGATAAAATTTTTGACCGCTTTTATAAGGCAGATAAGTCACGTTCAAATAAGACACCTGGTACCGGACTTGGTTTGCATATTGCCCGAAAAATTATTGCTGACCATGGTGGTCGGATTTGGGCACAAAGTAAAACTGGTTCTGGTACAAGTATCTTCTTTACCCTAAAAAAGGTCAAACAAAATTCAGAAAACTGAATCTAAGATAAAGGATATAACAATGAAAAAAATTCTAATTATTGAAGATCAACAAAGTATAGCCGAACTAGAAAAGGACTACCTGGAAATCAATCAATTTCTGGTAGAAATTAGCAATAGTGGTCTAGCAGGACTTCAACAGGCTTTAAGGAAAGATTATGACCTTGTATTGCTCGATCTAATGTTACCGGATATTGATGGTTTCGAAGTATGTAAGAAAATCCGAGACAAAACAAATATACCCATATTGATTATATCTGCCAGAGGAGAAGATATTGATAAGATACGTGGACTTGGTTTAGGAGCTGATGACTATATAAGTAAACCTTTTAGCCCTAACGAACTTGTAGCCAGGGTTAAAGCCCACCTGGATCGTTTTGATAGACTAACCGGCAGAGATAAAAATCTGCAGCATGAGATTCATATAAAAAATCTTTCTATAAACCAGGCTTCACGCCGGGTGTTGCTGGATAACCAGGAAATTAATATAACTACCAAAGAATTTGAAATATTAAACTTTTTGGCATCTCATCCCAATATCGTATTTAGCAAAGAACAACTTTATGACCACATCTGGGGAGATGATTCTTACGGAGATATTGCCACGATTGCCGTTCACATTAAAAAGATAAGGGACAAAATTGAGAAAGACCCCCAAAACCCTCGTTTTATTGATACGTTGTGGGGCTCGGGCTACCGCTTTAATGCCTAATAAGCCAAAATCAATTAATTGAGTTCAATTTTCCCCAGGGAAAACTTGTTATACCTTTATTCATATCTTAGTGCATCTACTGGATTTAATTTCGCGGCTTTCATGGCAGGGTACAACCCAAAAAATATTCCTATTAATAAAGCAAATCCAAAAGCAAGAATGATGGATAGTTGAGAAATAACTAAAGGCCAGTTCCCATATTGAGATAGAAAATATGCACCCATCCAACCAAACCCAATTCCAATAAAACCGCCAAAACTACTCAGACTTAGAGACTCCATTAAAAACTGGAATAAAATATGTTTATTTTTGGCTCCCAGTGCTTTTCTTATCCCAATCTCTCGTGTCCGCTCCGTTACAGAAACTAACATAATATTCATAATACCAATCCCTCCAACCAAAAGGGAAATAGCCGCGACACCACCTAACATTAAACTCATAGTCTGTGTTACAGAACTTACAGTATCAAGAATCTCATCCTGACTAATTAACCGAAAGTTTTCCTGGTCTTCATCATCTAATAACTTTACTAAAAAATTCTCTATTTCCTTCACTGCACTAGCAGCTTTTTCTGAGGAGGCAGCTTGTGCAATATAAGTAGACACAATTCTGCTGTTAGTTATCTTTTCCATAGCAACGGATAAAGGAATATAGGCTTGATCATCCAAGCTACCGGCAATAGAACTGCCTTTGCTTTCCATGACTCCAATAATTTCAAATATATATATTCTGCCGTCATAATTTACCTTTACTCTCTGGCCTATTGGATTTTCACCTTCAAAGAGATCTACAGCCAGGTCAGAACCTAATACCATCACCTGGGCTCTCTTTTGACTATCCTGTTCCTTTATAAAGCGTCCTGTATCAACTGAATAATTATTAACTTCAATATATTCTCTATTCGTTCCAAGAAGAGTACTATTAACATTCACATCATCAAAAATAAATAATCCGTTCGCTGATTTCGTAGGGATAACATTTTTTACTGATGGGCAAAATTTTTCAATATATTCGGCCACTTCGAGAGTGAACTTATCTTGAGAACCTCCACTGCTAATTGTACCAAATTGCCCCCTTGGTGTTCTGGGGTAAACTGTAATCATGTTGGAACCTAAATTAGCAATGCTGGATGTAACTGATTGAGTAGAGCCAGTTCCTACTGAAACAATAGCAATTACTGCCCCTACACCAATCATTATTCCTAACATGGAAAGAATACTGCGCATCTTATTTGCCCAAAGACTTTCCAGGGCAATTTTTAAGCTCTGTAAAATCATGCTACTACCTCATCACTATCAATTAAACCATCTTTTAAATGAATAATTCTTTTCGCAAAATGAGCAATATCAGGTTCATGAGTAACCAGAATAATAGTATTTCCTTTCTCATGTAATTTTTGAATCATCTTCATAATATCTAAACCTGTTTTGGAATCCAGATTCCCGGTTGGTTCATCAGCCAGAATTATAGATGGATTATTAACCAATGCTCTGGCTATAGCTACTCGCTGACGTTGTCCTCCTGATATCTCACTGGGGCGATGTTTTATTCGATCACCCAAACCCACTTCCTCTAAGGTACTTTTAGCTATACTTTCTCTTTTTTTTGGAGCTACCCCAGAATAAATTAAGGGAAGTTCTACATTTTTTAAATTGCTTGTCCTGGGTAATAAATTAAATTGTTGAAATACAAAACCTATCTTTTGGTTCCGAAATAAAGCCAGCTGACTATCATTTAGCTGGGTAATATCCTGACCAGCCAGAAAATATTTTCCAGAAGTGGGATAATCGAGACAGCCAATTATATGCATCAATGTTGATTTACCTGACCCGGATGGTCCCATAATAGAAACAAACTCACCACTTTCTATCGTAAAAGAAATCCCGCGTAAAGCCTCAACAATAACTTTACCTAGATAATAATTTTTCTTTAATTGTTCTAAAATAATTACTTTATCCTTCATTCTCTTGTTTCCTTGCTTATTTTACGGTCTCATCATGGGCATTCCTGCACCACCAAATCTTCTTTCACCAGAACCTAATCCTGAATTAAGCTGGTAATTATTTACAATTATCTTGTCCCCTTCTTCTAATCCTTCAACAATCTCCTGGTAATACCCATCACTAATGCCAGTTTTTACTGGTGTAGGAGCTGCTTTCTTGTCTTCCACTTTTAATACAATGCTTCTACCATTATTTTGTGATATTGCTGTTACCGGAACAGTTAGAACGTTTTCCGCAAAATTAACAATTATTTCTCCAGTTGCTGAAAATTGAGGCTTGAAAATTGGAGAAACTTCATCCATTTTAATAGTTACAGGTACAGTAACCACACCACTTTCGGCCCGAGCATATTCTGCTACCTCTGTTACTCTCCCGTTAAATACACGCTCTTCTTTAAGTATATCTAATTCAATTTCTACTTTTTGGCCTACCTCTACCTTCAAACAATCTACCTCACTAATTGATACTTTTACTTCATAAGAAGAGTCATCAATTAGGTATACAATATTATCATAGCCTTCAACATAATCCCCTTCTTCTACAAAGATATCCACAACCTTCCCAGTAAAGGGAGCCTTTAGGGTTTTTGATTCGTAATTATCAAAAGCTACTTCCATAGCCAATTTTTTTTCCTCTATCTGGCTGGGAGAACCACTAATTTTGGCCAATTCGTATTCATTTTTAGCTCTTAGATAATTTAAACGTTCCTGTTTATCTTCTAATTTAACCAGCTCATTCCCCTCTTCAACAATATCTCCAACCTCCACAAAAATCTCCTCTACTGTCCCACCGGTTGTTCCTGTGGAAGAAAAACTCAGATAAATCTCATTTTCAGGACTGATATAACCACTGGTTGATACAGTTTCCCGGATCGTTCCTTTCTTTACTTCAACCGCAGTATCCAAATCAATCTCTTCTGCCAAAATATCTGAACCTGTTGCAGAATTATTTTTTTGTTTAAGATAATCATAGCCAGAGTAACTTCCAATAGCTAGCAATACTACGATAAAAAACCAGATAAACCATTTCTTCATTACATTTCACCTCAAAACTATTTCTGTAGGTAGCCAATAAAATGGGCTAATTTTAAGCGATTAACAAACCATTCATCCCTTGCCTGTTTTACTTTAATTTCTTTCTCTCTTAATGTCAATTTTGCATTTTCCCAATTACTTATACTAATTATTCCCTGCTTGTATTGTTTTTCCATAATCTCTATCCTATCCTCTTCTTTTTCCTGTGACAACTTTTGCATATCCAAATCGAGTATATTATACTCATCTTGATCAAGTAAGTGCCCAACCTCCAGCTTTGTTTGCTCATTTAAATAAGAAATACTCACTTCTTTTTGCCTGATATTGCTTTCTTTTTGCTCTTCTTTTAATATTTGGACTCCTCCATCTAGCAGATTAATTTGGAAGTCGAGCATGATAAACCAATCAGCTGGAAACTGATATCCAGTAGAGAGGTTAACTTTTGCCTTCCCCTCATTTTCTGTCCATTCTAATTCTTTAATAAGTTCTTCTTTTTCTAATAGGCTATTATTAATTTTATAATTTTCTTCTAACACTGTCTTTATAAACTCGTCTTCGTTTTTATCATCTAATTTTAGACTTTCCATCTGAGAGTAAAGACTATTAATAAAATCAACGTTGTTGTTATCCTTAAAAGCAACCACTGTATCCTGGGGTAAATTTAAGGAAAGATACCACTGTTTTTTTGCCCGGGTTAAGGCTTGCTGCTGATTTAAAAGATTATTTTCAGTTTCTTTTAGTGCAATTCGTGCTTCTGATTCCTGTTGGTATCCGCCTTCACCTAATTCAATTTTCCTATTGACTCTTTCTAACTCTCCCTGTGCTAGTTCTGTACGTTCTTCGAGAATATTTAATTGTTCCTGCAATCTCAAAATATTAAGGTAATCCCCAATGAATTCAATCTGTTTTTCCGTTTCTTCCCATTTTAGTTCTTCTATTTTTATCTGTAGACTATTTTTTAGAGAATAAGCTTGTTTTTTATTTTCAGACCAACTATCAGGGTAAATTCTCTTATTTAGTTTTAGATTAGCATTAATTTCATTAGTCAAATCGGAAAAACTTTCTTGATAAAAATTATCTGATTCCCAACTTATTTCAGTAGAAAAATTAATATCATCAGTAAGCTGACTTGTTGCAGTCATGTTGACCTCTAGTGAAGGAGTAAGAGAATCTTCGTTCATTTTAACCGTGTAATCCGAATTCTCTGTATTGGTACTAAAAATCCAAATTGGGATGATATCTAAATCAACCTGAAATGACTCACCTGCATCCAATATTTCAAGATTTCTCTCCAATTCAGCAATACTATTTCGGATAGTGTTTAATTCATAATTTTTTTCCAGGCCTAACTTAATTGCCTCTTTGAATTCTATCTCCCTTACTTCAGAAGCTCTAGCATTAAAAATTAAAACAAAAATACACAAGACAAATATCATTGGAATTAATAAATTTTTAATTTTCTTCATAATTATCATATTAAGTCTCCTTCATCCAAAGTCCCTATCATCCTTTGTAATTCCAGATACGCCTGGTAAACCTGTCGGGTAGAAGAAATAAGGCGGGATTGGGCATCCAACACTCCAATTTTTGCTGAGAGCCATTCTTCTTCACTTCTCAGGCCTGCTTGTACTTGCCTGTTTATAACACCTTCATTTTCTTTCATCTGCTGCAAACTTCTCTGGCTTAAAATAATATCATTTTTTGCCTGATTATAATTCATCCACTGGGTTTCAACCTGATAACTTAAGTCTTGTTCAGCTAGGGACATATCTAATTTAGCAATCCCAAAATTATTTTCCAATTTCAGAACCTCTATCTCCGGTAAATCACCTGCTTTTGCAGTTTCTAATTCTCTTTGTGCTTTTTCGATATTGATTTCATGGCTTTGCAGACTGATATTATTTTTATGAGCCTTTTCTAATGATTCACTGAGTGATATCTCTGGAAAATCAGATATAGTTATCTCGGAAGTAATTATTTTTTCAGCATGTTCCAGGCCCAACCTGTCTTTTATTTCAATTAAAAGCTGCTTATAATTCAACTCACTCCCCTGATAATCAAAAAGTGCATCATAATACTCATTGCCCTGTTGCAACAAGTCAAGGTCAACGCTATAGCCAGCTGTTACTTGTTTTTCGATATCCGCTAGAATAATCTTTTCCAATTCAACTTTTTTTTGCTTACTTTCAATATCTTTTTCACCAATTTTAATTCGAAAATAATCATCTACTACTTTAATTAGCAACTGGTCCTTTTCTGACTGAAATTGATTTTGCTGATTTAATAAGGCAATTTCTTTCTGAAAAATATTAGTAGTAGACTTTTCCAGTAAATTTTCTGCCTCAAGTTTTTTTATCTCTAATTCAGTATTTTTTAGATTATAACTTGCCTTTTTGAATTGGATATTATTGCTAATAGCCAAAGTAACCATTTGAGAAATTCCCAATACTGAATTTTTCTGAGCTGTTACCTGGCTACTACCTATTAATAGCACCAGCAAAACTGAGCATCCCAAAATTAAATATATCCTTTTCATCTTGTTCCTCCTTAATCTCTACTTTTCATTATAGCGATAATGTTGATACCTATCTTTATTATTTATCCATTATTATAGTCACTAAAAATAAAAAGTGCTTAAACAAAATCTTAAATTTTTATAAAATGTATCTATTAACATTCTATACATCTTGACAAATAAAAAAACTCTTCTATAATTTATTTAGCTAGCTAAATATTCGAGGTACATAGAATGAAGAGCAAAACAAAAAATATACCAAGGCTTATCATGCAAATAGGTCATCACTTGAAAATGCGTATGGATGAGAATCTCAGCAACAATAATTTAACTATTTCTCAATTTAAGGTTTTGGCATATTTATGGGAACATGAGAATAAAAAAATAAATCAGAAAAAAATTTAT